>JBBQWK010000007.1:0-16249 GCA_038210695.1 Alphaproteobacteria bacterium | reverse complement strand
GGCATGAACACGCTGGATGGCGCGGCTGGCAACGACACCATCGACGGGGGCATCGGCAACGACCACCTGATCGGCGGCGCGGGTAACGACATCCTGATCGGCGGTCTGGACAGCGATATCCTCGAAGGCGGCCTCGGTGCGGATACCCTCACCGGCGGCGCCGGCATTGATACCTTTGTCTTCCACGCCAACGAAGCGCTGGCAGCTGGCAATGCAGACAAAATCACCGACTTCACGGTTGGTGCCGGCGGCGACGTGCTGAACGTGGCGGATGTTCTGGCAGGCCACGGCTATGCCGGCGGCTCCCTTGCCGATTACATCCACATCTCGGCAAGCGGTGTCGTCTCGATTGACGCCAACGGCCTTGCCGGCGGTGCGCACTTCATCAACGTCGTGACCTCCTTGAACCTCGGCGGCCACACGGCGGATGACCTGCTGGCGACCGGCAACATCGTCGCGATGTAATCCGGCTGCGACATATAAAGACAAAAGGCGGGGCCAACACCCCGCCTTTTTCTTTGGATTTTTTCTGGCTTTGGAACCTCCCGGCCGTTTCAAGCCTTGGAAGGCGAGATTTATAACGCAGCAGGAGCCAAAGCCATGAGCCATACCCTTAAAGACAAAGTCGCCATCATCACCGGCGGCGGTACCGGCATCGGCTAGGCGATCTGCCATAAATTCGCCACCCTCGGCGCGCAGCTTGTCGTCGTCGGCCTTCCGACCGACCCGGTCGATGATGTGGTCGCGAAACTTACCGCCGCCGGCGCCGAAGCCATCGCCTACAAGGGCGATATTTCAATCATCGCCAATGCGGAAGACTGCGTACGGCTGGCGGTTGCCACCTACAAAAAAATCGACGTGCTGGTGAACAATGCCGGCGTCTTTCTGGCGGTTGCGCCGGTTGAAAAATACCCGGTCGAAACCTTCATGGATACGATGCGCGCCAATTGCGCCACTGCCTTCCTCATGACCCATTTTGCTATGCCGTACCTGCAGGCATCGAAGGGCGTTGTGCTGTTCACGGGTTCGGAATCCGGCATCATGGGTCTCGGCAATAACGCGGTCTATGGCGGCACCAAGGCCTGGCTGCACGGCTTCATGAAAGGCATCGCGGTCGAGCAGGCGATGCATGACGTCCGCGCCAACTGCGTCTGCCCCGGCCCCATCGATACCGCCTGGACGCATAAGGAAACCGGCCCCATGAATGCCGAGATGGAAAAGTCGCTGGTTTCCGGCACCGTGCTGGGTCGCCGCGGCACGCCGGAAGAAGTCGCCAATATCTTCGCCTTCCTCGCATCGGACGAAGCCAGCTATGTCACCGGCGCGCTCTGGTCGGTCGATGGCGGCACGACGATTGCCAAAGGCCCCGTCGGCGACCAAGTGCCCCGCGCCCTTCGGGACGAGCCGGAAGGCGAGCTGGTGCTCGACCATTCCAAAGACGGCATGAAGAACAAGGTGACCGTTAATTTGATGTAGTCCTTGACGGCCGGGCTTGGTATCGTAACCCCATGAAAATCTGGGTCGATGCCGATGCCTGCCCCAAGGTCATCAAGGAAATCATTTTTCGCGTGACGGAGCGCACGGGGATTGAAACCGTGCTGGTCGCCAACCAGTGGTTCCGTTTTCCGTCCATCCCCGCGCTCAGCTTCATTCAGGTGGAGCAGGGGCCGGATATTGCGGACGACATGATCGCCAATTCCTGCGTCGAGGGCGATATTGCGGTGACAGCGGATATTCCGCTGGCCGCGCGCGTGATTGAAAAAAAGGCCCATGCCATTGACCCGCGCGGGCGGCTGCACACTGCTGAAAATATCCGCCAGACCCTCGGCATGCGGGATTTCATGGATAGCTTGCGCGGCAGCGGCATTGCAACCGGCGGCCCGCCCACCCTCAGCCAGCGGGAGCGTCAGGATTTCGCCAACTGCCTTGACCAGCTGGTCGCGAAGGCGAAGAAATAATTCGCGAAAGCGACGAGTAATTAGAGGCCGGATAACGTCATGCCTGCCGGATAGCTGATAGTCCAGCCGAGGTTCAGTTCTTTCTTTTCCTTCGGCTGCATCGCAAAGCTCCACTGCAGAAGGCCCTTGATATTGGCGCTGTCGGCCACATAACCTTCCGTCGTTTTTTCCTTCAAGATATCCACGCGGACTTTTTCATTCCGCGACACGGGCGTTGCTTCCTTCACGACAATATCAACAGCGTCTTTATGCAGGTTCTGGATTTCGGTGACGAAGTTGCGCTCCAGCACGGTGTCCTTGGCAATCACGCCGTTTTCGCTGGCAACATCCTTCAGGGTTTTGCGCTTCACCGAAACCTGATCGTCGATGCCGAAATAAAGGCCGTATTCTTCGCCGGGGCGCACCAGCGGAATTTGCGACTGGCCGACAAAGGCACCATCGCGGAACAGGCTGACTTTGCCGGGCAGGGCGGGGGAATCGCCCTTCAGCTTGCACTTGGCGACCAGATAGGCCTCCGTGCTCATCTGCGGCTTGATGTGGATCTCGCGCTTACTCTCGGTATCGAATGTGCCGACCATCAGCTTGGTTTCCGACCCGTCCGACGGCACGGTCGCGGGGCCTGCAATTTTATATTCGCTGACAAAACCGCCAGTGTTGATTTCGGCGGAAACGAAAGCGGCCTTTTGCGGAGGCGGCGGTGCGACAGGGGCTTCGGCGGGCGACAATGAATCAGCCATATTGCTGGCTGCGACGATGCTTTGAGTATTTTCGCGTTTTACGGTATCCAGATATTCTACGTCAGCTCCAGCCCCTGGAGTGGCCCGGATACTTGGGAAATTACCTGCTTGATAAGCATCCACCCACAACGGCGTCGTGTCCGGCAGGCTGGCGCCGCGCTGCGGCTGGGCGGTCGACAGGGTCAGGGCAACGCCCGTCCAGTCTTCACCCGTTGTCTGGCGCACGGTGCCGTATTGAACGAGGTCAAGGCTGCCTTTGCCTTCGCTGCTCAGGCGCGCGTCATAGGTTGGCTCCCATGTTGCATTCGGCACCTGATAGCTGAGTTCGATTGTCAATTCCGTCGGCTTGTCGGATTCCAGCGGCACTGTCACGGCGAAGGTTGCACGCTGGCCGCCGGATTGAAGCTGCTGCAGTTCACGGCGGGTTTTATCCACCTCACGGCTTAACGAGCGCTGGCGAATATCCTGCGCCGCATATTCCTTCTGCCCTGCCAGCACGCCGCTGGCAAGCGTAGCAGCGGCGGCTGTCCACTGGTCGGGCTTCAGGTTAATCTCGGCAATATCTTCATCCGTCCGCAGTTGCGCCTGCGCGCCGACGGATTTGAGGAAGGCGAGTTTTGCATCTGTCGCCGCGCGTTCCGCGCTGATCTGCACAGTCTGGTCATTCAGGTCTTCCAGCTTCGCGGAAAGCTCCGCGGCTCTCGGGGAGGCAAGGTCGGTCGACATCACCGTCTTGCTCGACACCGCGCCGAATTTGACGGTCGCTTGTGCAGAACCTTCGGCACGGAGAGAATCTGAAAGCAGCGAGGGCGGCAGGTCCTTGAAGGCAAGGGTATGGGCACCGGCCGGAATGCGCAGGATGGCGGTGCGCGTGATCTTGGCGCGGTTGTTATAGACAGTGACGGATTTAATGTCGCTTTCCGCCACAATAAATTTGGCGAAGGCTTCTTCCGGCGCTTTGGCGGCTTCCATCGCAGGGGCAGATTCCTGTGCGCGCAGCGGCGCGTTGATGCCGATGACGGATGCCAGCACCAGCGTGCCGATAATGATCTTTTTCATGAATTGCCCCGATAAAGAATGTTTAAAAAAATGCGCCCTTCATTTATAACAAGAGAATATAAACCCCGAAAGTCATTATCCTTTTGAAAGGCCCCATTATGGACCGCTTCCTGCGCTACGCCGCTTATGCCGCAAACGTGCTGCTGGTTGTTTCCGCCCTTGTGCTGATGCTGAAGTCTTATAGCAGCCGCGACATGCTGCTCTCGGGCCTTGTCATGGTGCCGGGCATTCTTTCCATCATCGCGCTTTGGGAAGGTCCTGACCGTGAAGAGCGCCGCTTGCGCCGTGCCGTTGCCAAGGCGCGGCTTGCCCGCGAATTGCGCGAATTAACCGGCGTTTAAAGCACCAATAAATACAATGCGAAAACCGGTATTTCCCGGTTTCAATTGACATATGCAGGTAGGCTATTAAAATCGGCGGCATCTAACCGCACCCGAGGAATTTTAAGCCGTGAAACTCTTCCGTGATTATTTCAAGCGCAAGCCCGCCGAGCCGCAAACTACCGATGACACAGGCAGCGCGGAAAAGAAAAGCCTGATTGATTTGCAGGCGATGAAGGACAAGCTGCGGAAAATTGTCACATCCAAAAAACGCAGCCGCACGCAAAACGCGCTGCTGGTGGTGACGGGTGCAGGCATCGCAGCTGTCGGCATTGCGGCAGACATGGCTTTCCTTGGCGGCGTCGGCACGGTCACGGTCATCAGCTGCCTGTACAGCGATTTGCGCAACGCGCAGCACATCAAAAAAATCAGCGACGAGCTCGGCAAGATCGACGAGAAAATCGATGACCTGACAAAGCAGAGCCAGCCCGTGCCGGATTACGCGCCGGCGCTTTCCGCGGTGAAAAGCAGCATCGAGCAATTTCAGGCCTCCGCAAAAAAACTGCCGCCGGATGTTTCGGAAGAACTCGCCAAGCTAAACCGGCAGGTGGAAGCGCTGCAGGTGAAAATCGCGCCGCAGGCGAAGCCCTGACCATGGCTGCGATTACGCTCTACGGAATCAAGAACTGTGACACGATGAAAAAGGCCTTCGCGTGGTTTGACGCGCATAAAATCGCCTATGCCTTCCACGACTATAAAAAGGACGGCGCCGACGAAAAAGTGCTCAAAGCCGCCATCAAGTCGCTGGGATGGGAATCAGTCATCAACCGCAAAGGCACCACCTGGCGCGCCCTGCCGGAGAAAACCAGAGCCGGCATGGATGAGGCAGGGGCGATCAGGGCGGCGATTGCCAATCCGTCGCTGATCAAGCGGCCTCTGGTCGTATCCGGCGCGCAAATACTGGCGGGCTTTGATGAAACAGCCTATGCTGGCCTTAAATAACACTCTGAATAGCTTGAAGGATTTCGAACAATGGCTGATGACCCCTATGTGGTGCGCGTGATTTACAAGAACGAGCGCGTCGAGATTCACGAATACAAAAACAAGCAAAAAGCCCTGCATGGACGCGATAAATTCCGCGCCATGGAGACGGTTCAGTCCGCCAAAATCATCAGCGGCGAGGCGGAAGACTAGATAATTATGGGAATAAAAGCGCAATAAAATTAGAGATTGCGTATTGTTTCTGGAATATCTAAACTCTGAGTCGTTCGATTATAAGTTTCCTTCCTGCGCGCCATTAAAGGCTTCTACGTAAGGCATCGTTTTTTCGGATAGGTCGCTTTCGCAATGGTTGCGGAGCCGCCGCGCACGAAAGTGCTTTTCTTAAAGGAGGCCTCAATGGCTCAAGGTACAGTTAAATGGTTCAACCCCACCAAGGGTTTCGGTTTCATCCAGCCTGAAGACGGCAACAGCGATGTGTTCGTGCACATCTCCGCTGTCGAACAAGCTGGTCTGCGTAGCCTGAACGAAGGTCAAAAAGTGACTTTCGACATCGCGACCGAAAAAGGCCGCTCGTCGGCTGTGAACCTGAAAGCTGCTTAAGCTTTCTTGTTCTGCAAGATAAAAAACCCCGGCGTTATGCGCCGGGGTTTTTCTTTTTAGTATGATACGCGCGCTATTTCGGCGCGGCGCGTTTGGGTTTGGCGGCGACATTGTCATTCGCCTTCGCTTCCGGCTCGGGGCCGGTAATGCCGGCATCACGCAGCAGCGCATCTGGTTTGGCATCATGGCCGCGATAGTCGCGGTAAAGCGTCGCAGGATCTCCGCCGGAGCCCCTCCGGTACATGGTATTCAGTTTTTCCGCCCATGCCTTGTTGTAGGGGTCTTTTTCGAACGGCTCGAAACCGTCCGCCGCATGCAGCTGCGCGATGAGGTAATTGACGTAGCCCGCGGCATAGCCGCTATGCGCGTCCGAGAACAAGTGGCCGAAGCGCGCCAGCGGGTAGGGGCGGATGTGTTCCGCATAAGGGCTGTCGAGCTCGACCGATTTTTCCAAGGCCTTATCGCCCTTGTAATCCTTCGGGTTCATGGTGTGGAATTCAAGGTCGCGAAGGGAGTTCTGCACCATCTTCAGCATCTCCCGCGCCTCGAAATGCGCTTTCGATGCAATCAGCGCATCGATCATTTCATCCGGTGCAGGTTTGCCGGTGTCCACATGCAGGGCGTAGGTCTGCAGGTTTTCTTTCAACACCGCGCGGCGCTCATTGACCGTTGAATGGAATTCAACAAAGTCCATCGGCGCCGCCGTGCCCTGCAATGACGCATGCTTGACGTTGGTGCCGAGGAGGCCTTGCAGGCTATGGCCCATTTCATGGTAAATGGTGACGTATTGCGACAGGCCGACAAGGGAGGGCTGGCCTTCCGGCGGCTTGGAGATATTCATGTTGAGGCCGATGACGGTGGTGGAGCCGTCTTCCTTCGGCTGGAAGGTGCTCATCCAGGCGCCGCCGCTTTTTGTGCCGGGACGGGCAAACATATCGACATGCAAAATGCCCACGGCATCACCGCTTTTCGCGTCCACCACATCGTAGGTGCGGACATCGGGGTGCAGGGTTGCGTATTTCTTGTTCTCCTTGAATTCAAGGCCGAATAAATGACCTGCTTCCGCAAACAGCCCCGCCATGACGTTTTCAAGCTCGAGGTATTTGGAGAAGGCATTGGCATCGAATTTATAAAGCGCGTCGCGCTGCTGCATCGCCCAGTAGGAAACATCCCAGGGCTCCAGCTTGGCGGGCCCGCCTTTTGATGCGGAGAAAACTTCAAGCGCGCGCATGTCCGATTCAAACTTGGGCAAAGCCTTGGCAGCAACATCGCTCAGCAAATCGCGCACGGCCTGCAAATCCGTCTCCATCGCTCTCGCGCGGGAGAAGGCGGCGTAATGGTCATAGCCCAGCAGTTTGGCGTAATCATCCCGTAGCTGCTGCATCTCGGCAATTACAGGGCGGTTATCATAGGGCGCTTCGGTGCCAAGGGCGTTGAGGGCGAAGAAGATTTTCTTGCGGAAGCTGGAGCTTTCCGCCCGCTCCAGCAATTCATCCACCATCAGGCGCTCCGGCGTCACCAGCCAGCCTGATGTATGGCCGTTTTGTTTGGCGTTATCGGCAAAGCCTTCAATTTCGGCAGCCGACAAACCGGCCAGCTCCGCAGCATCGGTGATCAGCACGGCCTGCTGTTTGGGCGCGGCCTGGCTGTTGTTCTTGAATTTCTGCGCAAGGCTGATGAGCTTCTCGTCAATCTCGCGGATTTTTTTCTGCCCTTCCGGCGGCAACAGCGCGCCGCTGTCTTCGAAATAATTGTGCAGATGCTTCAGCACGGCCTTGTCGTCGGCATCCATGTTCTTCGCGGCGGGCGCGTCATAGACCGCGCGGAAACGCGCGCCGAGGTCGGCATCCTGAAAAACCGTTTTCGACAGGGCGGACATGCGGATGCTGGCCTTTTCTTCGATGCTGCCGATTTCTTCCGTATAGGCATTGGCGCTGAAGTTGACAAGAATGCGCAGGATGTAATTGGCATCATCAAACAGTTTGTCGAGCGGCAGCACAGTGTTGGCGAAGGTGGGCGCTGCCTTGTCGGTTTTCAGTCGCAGCATTTCGGCCTGCACAGCCTCGATCGCCTTGTCGAGCGCGGGCAGGTAATGCTCCGGCTTGATCATGTCATAGGCGGGAAGGGGGGCGCGGTTGAAAAACGGGTTTTCCATGGCGAGTTTCCTTTGATACAGGCGACATAAAACGATGAAACCCGATTATACGGCACAATTGTTAAGAAGAATTGGCGAATTTAACGCTATGTAAAACGGTGGGGAACAAAAATTAACGGATCCTCGTTATAGTAGGCTAAAACAGCGAACAAATAGCTGAGAAGCTTCAAGAAAAGAGTAACCGGCATGGCGATTAAAAAAGGCATTATCCTCGCGGCAGGCAAAGCCACCCGCCTTCACCCCACCAGCCTTGCGTTCGGCAAGCAGCTGATGGCGGTCTTCGACAAGCCGATGATCTATTATCCGCTGGCGACGTTGATGGCCGCAGGCATCCGCGATGTGCTGATCATCGTGACGCCGCGCGACAAGGCGCTGTTCGAAACGCTGCTGGGTGATGGTAGCCAGTACGGCATTAAAGTTTCCTATGCAGAGCAGCTGAAGCAGGACGGCATTGCCGGCGCTTTTGTGATTGGCGAGGAATTCGTCGGCACCGATACCGTCTGCCTTCTCTTGGGCGACAATTTCTTCTACGGCCCGCATTTTGACGACATCCTGCGCAAAGCCGCCGCCGACAATACTGACGGCGCGACGATTTTCTGCGTGCATGTGGATGAACCTTCCGCCTATGGCGTTGCCGTGCTGGAAGGCGGCAGCAAAGTCACGAAACTGGTCGAGAAACCGAAAGAGCTGATTTCCAACTGGTGCGTCACCGGTCTTTATTTCTACGACAATAAAGCCGTTGAAACCGCCAAGACGCTGGCGCCTTCCGCCCGCGGCGAACTTGAAATCACCGACCTCAACATCAAGTATCTGGAGCAGGGCAAGCTGAAGGCGGTCACGCTTGATTCGCAATACAACTGGTTTGACCTTGGCACCCACCGCAACATTCACGACGCGTCCGAATTCATCCGCGATACCGAAGACCGCCACGGCCATAAAATCGGCTGCCTTGACGAAGTTGCCTTTAAAGCGGGCTTTATCACCAAGGAACAGCTGATGGAAAATGCCGCCAAAATCGGCAATCCGCTCTATTCCTCCTACCTGCGCGCGCTTGCTTCCTGACCCCTGATGCCGGGGCCCCTCGTGCTGGCTTTTCCCGCGTGAATCGGCCATACTCCCGCGATCAAAAATGGGAACCTGAATAAAGATGCCGGACGATATCATCAAGAAATTCACCGTGGCCGCAGAACGCCTGAAGCTTGACAAAATTCACCAGCTGCTGCGCCATGCCCGCCAGCTGGCCGCCAAAATCAAAACGCCAAATCCCTGGGCCGACAAGGCCGATGATGTTTTAAAGTCCGAACTGCTCAGCGCGGAGCAGATGGGCCAGTACGGCCTGACGCTGGCCGAGAAACATAAACTTTCCGACCGCCACGCGCCGGACCGGCTGCTGGCGCGCCTTGCCGATAACGCAAGCGTCATCACCCGCACCTACCAGCAGCTTGTAGAGCGCGTTGAAAAGCAGCAGGTCGTGACGCCCGCCGGCGAATGGATGCTGGATAACTATTACCTCATTGAAGAACAGATCGAGATTGCGAAACGCCACCTGCCGCGCGGCTACAGCCGCGGGTTGCCGCGCCTCTCCAAGGGCCCGTCCGACTCCCTGCCGCGCGTCTATGACATCGCGCTTGAAATCATTTCCCACAGCGATGCGCGCCTGAACGAGGAAATGCTCAACCTGTTCATTTCCAACTACCAAAAAGCCGCCGTGCTGAAAATGGGCGAGCTCTGGGCCGTGCCCATCATGCTGCGCCTCGCGCTGATTGAAAACCTGCGCCGCGTTTCCGCGCGCCTCTCGCGTGGCAGCAGCGCCCGCAGCCTTGCCAGCTACTGGGCAAACCAGATGACGACGACGGCGGAAGCCGACCCGACGGGGCTTATCCTCATCGTTGCCGATATGGCGCGGTCCAACCCCGCTCTCGATAGCGCCTTTGTGGCGGAGCTAGTGCGCTTGCTGCAGGGGCAGGGCCCCGCGCTTGCGCTGCCGCTGACCTGGATCGAGCAGCGCCTGTCGCAGTTTGGCGCCACGACGGAGCAGATGATTTACAATGAAACGCGCCAGCAGGCGTCGGATCAGGTGTCGATCAGCAACAGCATCGGCTCCCTGCGGTTCCTCAACAAAATGGACTGGCGCGAATTTGTCGAAGGCTTGAGCCTTGTCGATCAGGTATTGCTGACCGACCCCGCCAAGACTTATTCCGACATGGATTTCACCACGCGCGATCATTATCGCCACAGCGTCGAAAAAATTGCCAAGCATTCTCTTTTGTCGGAAGAAGCCGTTGCTAAACAGGCCATTCTTTTCGCGCAGGAAGATATTCCCGCCGATACGCTGGATAGCGCGCAACGCCGCCGCCATGTGGGCTATTACCTTGTCGACAAAGGCCTGCCGCGGCTGGAAGAATTCGCGCGCATGGACTTGCCCTTCATGGACAAGGTGCGGAGAGCCGGCGGCCGTCAGCCGCTCACCACCTATCTTGGCAGCATTGGCTTTATTACCTTCGTGACCAGCGCCATCCTTATCTGCCGCGCGGCGCAGGCGGATATGTCTTTCCTATTGCTGGTGCTGATGTCGGTCGCCATTGTGCTTGGCAGCAGCCATTTGGCTCTCGGCCTTGTCAACTGGCTGGCGACGATGCTGGCGGTGCCGAAGCCGCTGCCGCGCCTTGATTTCTCCAAAGGCGTACCGGAAGAATATAAAACCCTCGTCGCCGTGCCCACCATGATATCGAACGAACAGGCCGTTGACGGGCTGATCGAGGGGCTGGAGGTGCGCTTCCTCGCCAACCGCGGCGCGAATGTGCAATATGCGCTGCTGACCGACTTCCCCGATGCTGCAACGGAAACCTTGCCGAAGGACCAGCCGCTGCTGGATTACGCGCAGCGCAATGTGGAGATGCTGAACCGCAAATATGCCGGCGCGGAGCGGGATATTTTCTTCCTCTTCCACCGCCCGCGCCTGTGGAACGACCAGGAAAAAATCTGGATGGCGTACGAGCGCAAGCGCGGCAAGCTTGGCGCGCTCAACGAATATCTGCGCAATGGCGACGCCAGCGCGTTTCTGCGCACCGCCGGCATGATCAACGACCTGAAGGGCACGCGCTACGTCATTACGCTCGATACCGATACGCAGCTGCCGCGCGATGCCGCGCACCAGTTCGTCGGCGTCATGGCGCATCCGCTCAACCGCGCGCATTACGATGAAAAACTCGGCCGCGTGACCGAAGGCTACGGCCTCATCCAGCCGCGCGTTGCGGTATCGCTGCCCGGCACGGATGCGTCCATTTATGCGCGTCTTTGCGGCGGCGAACCCGGCATTGACCCCTATACCCGCGCCGCATCTGATGTGTATCAGGACGCGTTTCAGGAAGGCTCCTTCGTCGGCAAGGGCATTTACGAGGTCGAGGCTTTCGAGCGCGGGTTGAAAGACCGCTTCCCCGAAAACCGCATCCTCAGCCACGACCTGATAGAGGGTTGCTATGTGCGCAGCGGGTTATTGTCCGATGTGCAGCTTTATGAAGAATACCCCTCCCGCTACAGCGCCGATGTGGCGCGCCGCCACCGCTGGACACGCGGCGACTGGCAGATTGCCCGCTGGATGATGCCACGTGTGCCGGATGGCAACGGCAAGCTTGTGCCCAACCCGCTCTCCGCGCTGTCCCGCTGGAAAATATTCGACAATCTGCGCCGCAGCGCCGTGCCGCTGGCGGTGACATTAATGCTGGCGCTCGGCTGGATTTATTCGGCAACGCCTGCTTTCTGGAGCTTTGCCGCCCTCGCCATTTTCATGCTGCCCTCGCTCGGCGCCTGCATGCTCGATTTTTCGCGCAAGGCGAGCGACGTCAACTGGAAGCAGCATATCGCTGGCGTTACCGATTCCTCCATCCGGCACCTTGGCAACGCGGGTCTTGTGCTGCTGTGCCTGCCCTATGAAGCCTACTACCAGACCGATGCCACCCTCCGCGCGCTGTGGCGCATGATGATCGCCAAGAAACGCCTGCTGGAATGGAATCCCTCCAGCAACACCAACAACAAACGCTCCGATGCGAATATGCTGGCCGCCTACCGCATGATGTGGGTAGCGCCTGCGGTGGCGGTCGTGCTGGGCATTATATTGTCCAAAACTGCTTTCGGTGCCATGACTGCCGCGTCGCCTTTCATTTGGCTCTGGGCGCTTTTCCCGGCCGCAATGTGGGATATGAGCCGCCCGTCGCAGCCGCGCATCGCCAAGCTGACGCATCAGCAGCGCGAATACCTCGGCCGCCTCAGCCGCAAAATCTGGGACTTCTTTGAAACCTTCGTCGGGCCGGACGACAACTGGCTGCCGCCCGACAACATGCAGGAAAATCCGGTGCAGATCGTGGCGCACCGCACATCTCCCACCAACATGGGCATGGCGCTGCTGGCGAATTTGACAGCCCATGATTTTGGCTATATTTCCGGCGCGACGGTTGTGACCCGCGTTGAAAACACCCTCCGCACCATGCAGCGGCTGGAGCGTTATCAGGGCCACTTCTATAATTGGTATGATACGCAGACGCTAAAGCCGCTTTATCCCATCTACGTCTCCACCGTCGATAGCGGCAACCTGGCAGGGCACCTTTTGACGCTCGGGCCCGGCCTTGACGCGTTGATCGACCAGCCGATCGTCACCTCAAAAGTTTTTGACGGCTTCCGCGATACTCTGCATCTTATTTACGCCGCCGCCGAAACACTGGCACCGCAATCGCTGGAAACACTGCGCCAACGCGTTGCCGCCCTTTCGGGAAGCACGCATGCGTTGCATGACATGCGCATTGCCATTGAAGGCTGGCGCAACGCGGCTGAATCGTTTTTGAAAGATGTCGAGAATATAGATGACGCTGAAGTCAACCGCTGGGCCAAAGCACTGCTGGCGCAGTGCGATGATATCCTGAATGAACTGCGCCACCTGACGCCTTGGGCCTTCCGCACGGCGAGCGGGCAGGCGGCCGAGCTTGCGCAGCGTCTTACGCCCGTGCCAACATTACGCGATCTTGCGCGCTTTGACGCTGCTCTCTCCGGCATGGTTGCAGATGGCGACGAGCTGAAACTTGACCTGCCCCGCGCCTCCGTCCGCGCGCTTGAACGTATTTCGACGCTGAAGGAACTTGAGCTTCTTTCCGCCGAAATGGCGCGCATGGAATACGGCTTTCTGTATGACGAGCAAAGCCACCTGTTTACCGTCGGCTACAACGTGCAGGAACATCGCCGTGATCCCGGGTTTTACGACCTGCTGGCGTCCGAAGCGCGCCTCGCGGCCTTTGTCGCCATTGCGCAGGGGCAAATTCCGCAGGAAAGCTGGTTCGCCCTTGGCCGCCAGCTGACCGGCACCACCAGCGACCCGAGTCTTGTGTCCTGGAGCGGCTCGATGTTCGAATACCTCATGCCGCTGCTGGTGATGCCAACGTTCGAGAAGACGCTGCTTGACCAGACCTACAAAGCCGCCGTGCGCCGCCATATTGAATACGGCGAGCAGCGCAAAGTGCCCTGGGGCTTTTCTGAATCGGGCTACCATTTGTTTGATGCGCAGCTGAACTACCAGTACAAGGCCTTCGGCGTGCCGGACCTTGGCATCAAGCGCGGCCTTGCCAATGACCTTGTCATCGCGCCCTATGCCACCATTATGGCGCTCATGGTGCTGCCGGAGGAATCCGCCGCCAACCTGCAGCGCCTTGCCGCGGAAGGCTTTGAAGGCCGCTACGGCTTGTTTGAAGCGGTCGACTATACCGCAGCCCACCTGCAGCGCGGCAAGGACCGCGCCATCATCCGCTCCTTCATGGCGCACCACCAGGGCATGAGCTTTTTGTCCTTAAGCTATTTTCTGCACGGCCAGCCGATGCAGAAACGCTTCGAGGCGAACCCGCTGTTTCAGGCAACGCTTCTGCTGCTGCACGAAAAAATTCCCAAAACCACGATGTTTTATTCCAAATCGGCGGAGCACCAGTTTACCTCCTCCAGTCTCGGCAACGCGCCGGATATGCAGATGCGCGTTCTGCGCAGCACCAACACGCCGGTGCCGGAAGTGCAACTGCTATCCAACGGCCGCTACCATGTCATGGTCACCAACGCCGGCGGCAGCTACAGCCGCTGGAACGACTTGGCCGTCACCCGCTGGCAGGAAGACGGCACAAGGGACAGCTGGGGCACCTTCTGTTACGTGCGCGACATTGGCACCGGCGAGATCTGGTCCGCCGCCTACCAGCCGACGCAGAAGAAATCGAAAGATTACGAAGTCATCTTCTCCGAAGGCCGCGCCGAATTCCGCCGCCGCGATGGTGACTTTGATATGCATACCGAAATTGTCGTCTCGCCCGAAGATGATATCGAATTGCGCCGCTGCCGCATCAAGAACCGCTCCAAAAAACGCCGCACGATTGAAGTGACCAGCTACGCCGAAGTGGTGCTGGCGCCCGCCGCCGCCGATAACGCGCACCCGGCCTTTTCCAAACTTTTTGTGCAGACGGAAATTCTAAAGCGCCGCCGCAGCATCATCTGCACGCGCCGCGCCCGCTCTGCCGGTGAAAAACCGCCCTATATGTTCCAGCAGGTTGTGGCGCACGGCGGCGATATCGGCCAGATTTCCTACGAAACCGACCGCATGAAATTCATCGGCCGTGGCCGCACGGTGCATAACCCTGTCGCGATTGAAGATTCCATGCCGCTGTCCGGCAGTCAGGGCTCCGTACTCGACCCCGTCGTCGCCATCCGCTACCAGATCACGCTCGATGCTGACGAAACCGTTATCCTTGATACCATCATGGGCGCATCCGAAACGCGCGCCGGCTGCATCAGCCTGATCGACAAATATAAAGACCAGCACCTTGCCGACCGCGTTTTCGAACTGGCATGGACGCACAGCCAGGTGCTGCTGCGCCAGATCAACGCAGGGGAGGGGGATGCGCAACTCTACGCCCGTCTTGCCAATTCGATCATCCATTCCAACATGGCGCTGCGCGCCGATGCCTCCGTCCTCATCAAAAACCGCCGCGGCCAGTCCGGCCTTTGGAGCTATGCGATTTCCGGCGACTTCCCGATTGTGCTGCTGCAACTGCGCGATGGCGCGAATATCGACCTCGTGCGCCAGCTGGTACAGGCGCATGCTTACTGGCGTCTCAAGGGTCTCGCTGTTGACCTTGTCATCTGGAACGAAGACCAGGCCGGCTACCGCCAGCTGCTGCAGGAACAGATCATGGGTCTAATTTCCGCCGGCGTCGAGGCGCATGTCGTCGACCGTCCGGGCGGGATTTTTGTGCGCCCCGGCGACCAGATTTCAATTGAAGATCGCATCCTGCTTGAATCCGTCGCCCGCGTTATTCTGAGCGACGGCAACGGCAGCCTTGCCGAGCAGGTCAACCGCACGGCTGTGAAAGACGTGAGCCTGCCGCATTTCGTGCCCAGTCAGGCACCGCGCACAACGGCAGAAATTGCCCCGCCGCTGAAAAAGCCGGAACTGGAGCTGTTCAACGGCACGGGCGGCTTCACCAAGGACGGCCGCGAATACGTTATTATTACCGACAAAGACAAGCAAACGCCGCTGCCCTGGTGCAACGTGCTGGCAAACCCCGGCTTTGGCACCGTCGTGTCGGAAGCGGGCGCAGGGTACACCTGGAGCGAAAACGCGCATGAATTCCGCCTGACGCCCTGGGCGAATGACCCGGTATCGGATGGCGGCGGCGAGGCGTTTTATATCCGCGATGAATCGACCGGTCAATTCTGGTCGCCCTGTCCCTTCCCTGCGCGCAGCCCGCAGCCCTATATCACGCGCCACGGTTTTGGCTACAGCACCTTCGAGCATGTTGAAAACGGCATCCATTCCGAAATGACGATGTATGTCGCCATGGACGCGCCGATAAAATTCTTCGCGCTTAAAATCCGCAACGATTCCGGCCGTTCCCGCCAGCTGGCGGCGACCGGCTATGTGGAATGGGTAATGGGTGACCTCCGCGCCAAAACCGCCATGCATGTGGTGACGGAAGTCGACCCCATGACCGGCGCATTGTTCGCCCGCAACGCCTATAACACCGAATTTGCCGAGCGCATTTCATTTTTCGACGTTGATGATGAAGCGCGCACCATTACCGGCGACCGCCGCGAATTCATCGGCCGTAATAAATCGCTGAAGCACCCCGCCGCGATGGACCATTTCCGCCTATCCGGCCGCGTCGGCGCGGGGCTTGACCCCTGCGGCGCGATACAGGTGCCGTTCACCCTGGCCGATGGCGAAGAGCGCGAAATTATTTTCCGCCTCGGCGTTGCCGGCCGCCAGAACAGCGACAGCCAGACGCTGGTGCGCCGTTTTGCCGAAGCCAGCAGCCTTATTCGCCGCTTCCGTGGCTCCGGCGCGGCGCGCATCGCGCTGGATGCTGTGCATCGCTACTGGAAAGACATGCTGGGCGC
>JBBQWK010000006.1:0-16261 GCA_038210695.1 Alphaproteobacteria bacterium | reverse complement strand
CGGGGTTCGCGCCCTTTTTCAGCGCACTGACGATTTTTTCGGTCGAGCTTTCGCGGAAGCCATAGCGCAGGGCGGCGTCTTTTTCTTTCTGGGTCAATCCGAACATAGGACACCTGAGGGTAATTTTTATGGCTTTGAATTGTCAGATAATAGTTTTGTCATATTTTTTGTCAACTACGACCTCAGTAATTGACTTTATATCGCGCAACCCTTAATCTTCGCCAGATTACATAATGGTGCGGCATTGGAATCTCTCTATAAAAAACACCTGATCGTTGTTTACCACGCAAGCTGCATTGACGGCCTTGCTTCTGCCTGGGCGTTTGACCTGAAGCACGGGCTGGACGAGAACATCCACATCTCCTACATCCCCTACGGCCACCACAATATTCCCGATGCCGAAAACGATATTCGGGCCGAGCTGAGCGAGGGCGCGGAGGTCTATTTCGTAGACGTCGCGCCGACCAAAGATTTTCTGGATGAATTGCTGGGACCGAAGAACCCGCGCCCTTCCCTGGTCCGCGTCATCGACCATCATAAATCCGCCTACGAGCTGCTGAAGGATTACCAGCCGCCCGCTGGCGCACCGGAATTCATCATCTTCATCGACCCCATTGCCCCTGCCGCCAGCGCCATTGTCTGGGGCACGCTGATGCCGGATGCGGAACCGCCGGTTTTCCTCTCGATGATCGAGAAGATGGATTTGTCCCGCGACCTGAAGGACGAAAGTGACCTTGAAGCCGCGGCGCTGATTGATTCCAAAAGCATCGCATCGGTCGGCGAGGCGTTCAACAGTTTCTGGATGCTGTCATCCCTCACCTTGAAGGACATGCGCACCTCCGGCCGCAATATTTTGTCTGACCAGAAAAACCGCATCAACAAGCTGACCGACAACATCATGTACACGCGCATTACAACGCGCGATGTGACGCTTGGCGATCGCGGCGTCATCTGGGTGCCGACAATCAATGCCGACGTGCAGAACTTCGGCCGCCAGATTTCCGATTACCTGCGCGAACAGGGCGAGAAGACCGGCCTTGGCATGGCCTTCGCCTGGTATGTGCAGGGCAACGGTTCCGTCACCATGAGCATCCGCTCGGATGGAGAGCCGGACGCCAGCATTATCGCGCAGTATCTTTGCGCGCATCAGGGCGTCAAGGGCGGCGGCCACCGCACTTCCGCCGCCGTGCATTTCTCATCCCTCCACCAGTTTGCCAACATCATTCCGCTGTTTACCGAAGAGCAGATGATGGCTGTTAAAACCGAAGCGCTGGCATCATGAAAAAAGGCCTGTCGCGCATTTTTGCAATAGCAGCGCTGACGGGCGCTGGTCTCCTCGGCATCGGCGCCGGCGGGGCGGCGATTAATTACCAGCTGGAAATTCAGGCGCCTGCGGGCATCCACTGCACCGCGCCGAAAGGCGACGGCCACCCTGTGCTTATCATACCGGGGTGGACGGTGGATGATGACTACATGCAGCCGCTGGCAGCACGCATCCGCGACGAAGGTTATAAAGTTTACGGCTGGGACAACGGCTATAACCTTGGCCCCGATGCGGCTAAAGCGTCACATCTTGAAACGCAATTGAAAAAAGCCTATGCCGACAACGGCAACCGCAAGGTCACGCTGATCGGCTACAGCCTTGGCGGCATTTACGCGCGTGAATTATCCCGTAAATATCCGCAGCTGGTTCGTGATGTCATCACCTTAAGTTCCCCCATCGGGATGAAGGACAAGCATATCGACGCGATCCGTGGTTTTTTCAGCGCGGATAAAGGCGCCAGCACGGATGCTTTAACCGTGCCGACAACGGCGCTGTTTTCAAACCATGACTGGATCGTCAAGGCGCGGGACGCGGAAGTGATACCTTCAGCTACGGCTGAAAATATCGAAGTGCGCCCCGGCCATTTTGCCCTGCCTTTTTCTGCCGAAGGCCAGGGCATCATCCTCAACCGCCTGGCGCAAGGCGCGCCGTGGCAGCCGATGGACAAGGCGGCCTGCCGCTATACCGTGCCGCGTTCGCCCTGAACGACAGCGATTCGACATTTTCCCGATTCTCCAGATTTCAAAATGCAAAATCGTCGTCATTAAAGCGTTAAATTTCAATAAATTATTCATAACCATTTGACAGAGTAGGCCGTTTCGGAGATTCTGGAGTCTTGGCTACGGGCCGTGACTGAGCATCTACTCCCGTAGCCGACGAAATTTCTACGGACTGTACTTGAGCCTCTCCAATATCTCCGCCATCCCGGCAGCCACCGGGATGGCTTTTTTTTGTCCGGCGCTTGTGCAGTCCTCTGCAAACTATATGGCAAAACAATACCCAATCAGATTGCTTGTATTACTGCCCTCCCCTATGGGAAAAAAAGATGCAGATTGAACGCTAAAAAGGGCAGGCACCATACATGGACAAAATTCGCATTTACGGCGGCGGCGAACTGAACGGCACGATTGAAATCAGCGGCGCGAAAAACGCGGCGCTGCCTTTGATGTGCGCCTCTATTCTGACCGACCAGCCGCTCACCCTGAACCGCGTGCCCGACCTGAAAGACGTTCTGTCGCTGAACGAAGTGCTGGAAGAACTGGGCGTAACGGCCAAGTATGATTCCAACTCGAAACAGCTTGTGCTGGATGGCGGCAAGATCACCAGCACGGAAGCATCCTACGAACTGGTGCGCAAAATGCGCGCCTCCATCCTCGTCCTCGGGCCTTTGGTGGCGCGCATGGGCGAAGCGAAAGTTTCCCTGCCCGGCGGCTGCGCCATTGGCACGCGCCCTGTTGACCTGCACATCGAAGGCCTCAAGCGCCTTGGCGCGGAAATTCTGCTGACCGAAGGTTACATTCAGGCGAAGGCGCCGAACGGTCTTACAGGCGCGCCCATCCACTTCACCAAAGTTTCCGTCGGCGCGACGGAGAACGTGATGATGGCGGCGGCATTGGCGAAAGGCACCACCGTGCTAACCAACGCCGCACGCGAGCCGGAAATTGTCGACCTTGGCGAGCTGCTGATTAAAATGGGTGCGGAGATTGAAGGTCTCGGTACCGACCGCATCACTATTCAGGGCAAGCCCTACCTGCGCGGAACAACGCATACCGTGGTTGCCGACCGCATTGAAGCCGGCACCTTCGCCGTTGCCGCCGCCATGACGGGCGGCAAGGTTACGCTGAAAAACGCGGAAATAAAGCACCTGCAGTATCTTATCGACCCCATGCTGAAAGCGGGCGTAGAGCTGACGGGCGAGGGGCATAACGTGCATGTCAACCGCATCCGCCGGCGCCTGCATGGCGTTGACATCATGACGGAGCCCTACCCCGGCTTCCCGACCGACCTGCAGGCGCAGATGATGTCGATGATGACGGTGGCAGACGGCGCCGGCATGATCACCGAAACCATTTTTGAAAACCGTTTCATGCACGTGCCGGAACTGGCGCGCATGGGCGCGGATATTACCGTGCATGGCTCCTCTGCCCTTGTGCGCGGCGTGCAGAAGCTGAAAGGCGCGCAAGTGATGGCGACGGATCTTCGCGCTTCCGTCTAGCTTATCCTCGCGGGCCTTGTCGCGGAAGGCTCCACCACCGTGCATCGCATCTATCACCTCGACCGCGGTTATGAAGACCTTGTCGGCAAGCTGGAAAAAGTCGGCGCGAAACTGGAGCGGTTGAAAGAGGAAGCGGCGTGACCGACGCCGCCCCTGCCCCGTACCGTATCGTTGCCATCAAGCTTGATTCCGAAAGCATCGGTACCCGCTCGACGGAGCTGGAGATCGAGCGTCACCGCGCCATTTCCGACCTGCTGGAATCAAACAGCTTTCGCTTGCGCGAACCCGCCGAGGCTGAAGGCCCCTACCGCCTGCTGCTGGCGCTAGCGGGCGATCGGATGATGATTGCCGTTTCCTGCGACAAAACCGGCCAGACCGTGGAAATGCCCCTGCCGTTATCAGGCTTCAAGAGCATCATTCGCGACTACACCATTGTTTGCGAGAATTTCTATAAAACGGCGCGGGAGGGCGAAATCCATAAACTGGAGGCAATTGACCACGGCCGCCGCTCGATTCACGACGAAGGGGCCGAAAAACTGACCGAAACCCTTGAAAACCATGTAATTTTGGACAAATTGACGGCAAGGCGTTTATTTACGCTTTTGTATGTGTTACATATGCGGGGCACAACTAACATAATCTGAGGAATAATGTCCGATAAAGAAGACCTGATGAGCTTTGAAGGCGTCGTTGCAGAACTGCTGCCGAACGCCATGTTCCGCGTCAAGCTCGATAACAACCACGTCATTCTCGCCCATAGCTCGGGCAAGATGCGTAAAAACAAAATCCGCATTCTTGAAGGCGACCGCGTCACTGTTGAAATGACGCCCTACGACCTGACCAAAGGCCGCATCACCTTCCGCCATAAATAAGCGGCTCCTTCAATACCGGCAAAAGATTGGGAGAGAGAAACGATGACGCTCATCCTCGCTTCCGCATCACCGCGCCGGCTTGAATTGCTAAAGCAGTCCGGCATCGTGCCTGCCGCCGTTGTCCCCGCGGATATTGACGAGACTCCGCGCAAAACCGAACAGCCCGAAATTTACGCCGCCCGCATCGCCGCCGAAAAGGCGCTGAAGATTGCAGGTCTGCACCCCGGAAAAATTATTCTCGCCGCCGATACTGTCGTCGGTGTTGGCCGCCGCATTCTGCCCAAAACAGAAAAGACGGAAGAAGCAAAAGCCTGCCTCGAGCTCATGTCCGGCCGCCGCCACCGCGTGATGACCGCGGTTTCCGTGGTCGGCCGCGACGGCAAGCAGAAAACCCGCGTCGTGATGTCTGTTGTGCGCTTCAAGCGCCTGTCAGCGCCCGAAATTGCCGCCTATCTGGAATCCATGGAATGGCAGGGCAAAGCCGGCGGCTATGCGATTCAGGGCAAGGCCGCAGCGCTTATCCCCTTTATCAGCGGCTCCTATAGCAACATCGTGGGCCTTCCATTGTTTGAAACGCTGAATATGCTGAAGGAAGCGGGCTTATGAGCGGCGGTTACGAACTTTTCATCGACGAGATTGACGGCCGCCTGCATGCCGCCGTGATTTACAAGACGAAGCTTGTCGACCTTTACGTCGACCCGCTGGATATGACGGCCGGCTGGGCCTCGCTCTATCACGGCAAGATCGTGAAGGTCGACAAAAAGCTCGATGCCGCGATTGTCGACCTTGGTAACGGACTGCAGGGTTTGCTGCCCGCCAAACACGTTCATTTCAGCGGCGAGGATGAATCAACCCGCCGCACCGGTATTTCGGATCTTCTGAAGCCGGGGCAGATGGTCATGGTGCAGGTGAAGTCGGAAGGCAAAAAGGCCAGCGCGTCCGAAAACGCCAAGATGCCGCGCCTGACCATGAAAATCTACGTCATGGGCCAGCACCTGCTTTATTCCCCCGTTCTCAACCGCGTCACCATTTCGCGCATGATTGACAGCGACGATACACTCGCTCTCACCGCCAAGCTGAAGGGCAAGGGCGGCTGGATTGTGCAGCCCGGCGCGGCGCAGGCGGAAGCCAGCGCGATTTTGGGTGAATCCAAACGCCTGCTGGATGAATGGCAGATCATCAAGGACAGCCGCGACACAGGGGAGAGTCGCCCGCGCCTGCTGAAAGGCGCGCCGAATGCGCTCTACCGCGTGCTGGGTGATTACGGCTCCGCCTTCTTCGACCATATTTACGTCGCCAATAAAATTCTGCTCGACCAGTTTATTGCCTGGTGCGAAAAGTTTGAGCCTTCGCTTGCAACATCAAAGCGCCTCCGCCTGTTCAAGCCGGAGAAACTCAGCCAGCGGCTGTTTGACATTCACGATGTTTTTGGCGAGCTGGAAGATTTGCACAACGACACCATTCACCTGCCCGGTGGCGGCTCCATCATCCTCGAGCCGACATCGGCGTTTCTGGTGATTGACGTCAATCAGGGCAGCGGCGATGGCGCGGTCAGCGTCAACGTGGAAGCGGCGGAAGAAGTGGCGCGGCAAATTCGCCTTCGCAATCTGTCCGGCGCCATCCTTGTCGACTTTATCGGTATGAGCCTGAAAACCGAGCGTTTCCAGCTCATCACCGCGATCGAGCAGGAATTGAAAACCGATGCAGCATTGGCGCAACTGCATGGCTTTACGCGCCTTGGCATCATTGAAATCACGCGCAAGCGCCGCAGCGGCTGGCTGGCGGAAAAGCTGAAATAAAAAAAACGGAGATTCCTTTTCAGGAACCCCCGATTTAATCTGCAAAAAATATTAATCCTTCTGGCCTTCGGATTCGATGTCGATTTTGATGTCATCGGAAACGTTGGGCACATAAGCGGTCACGCCGAAGTCGGAGCGTTTCAGGACGGTCGAGGCGGTGAAGCCGACGGCGGTTTTATGCGTCATCGGGTGTTCGCCTTTTTTGTTCAGCTTGACCTGCAGCGTCACGGGCTTGGTTACGCCATGCAGCGTGAAATCGCCGGTGACGGTGGCGGTATCGCCCTTGGTTTCAACTTTGGTCGATTTGAATTCGGCGGTCGGGAATTTACCGGCATCAAGGAAAGCATCGGACTTCAGGTGTTCGTCCAGCTTCGGCACGCCGGTCAGCAGGCTGTTGACGTCAACGACGACATCGAGCGAGCTTTTGGACGGCTCTTTTTCATCCAGCTGCAGCGCGCCCTGCACGATGCCGAAGTGACCGGACGGGTTGGAAAAACCGAAGTGGTTGGCATGGAACAGGATGTTGGTATGCATCGGGTCCAGCTTGAAGGTATCGGCAGCCTGCGCGCTGACGGGCAGCAGGAAAGCAAGGGCGGCAGTCGCGAGCAGAAGGCGTTTCATCGTATCTCTCCGAAAAAATTGAAAGCCTTCGCCCTTTCGGCGCGGAAAGCGTGTTCCCATGATACGGGTAATTTGAAATTTTGGTAGTGGGAAAGCGGCAATGCTGCCGCAATCTTACACGACCATCTTGGCGGCCGCCGCTTTCGAGTTTTCGTAAGCAATGCGGATACCCTGCGAGACGATATCCGGCAGGATGACGTCGAAGATTTTCGTGTCGCGGAACAGCTGGGAGAAGCCGCCGGTGCCGATGACAACCACTTCCTCGCCCTTGAACAGCTCCTTGCGGTAGCCGGCGATGATTTCGCGCATGCCGCCGAGGTGGCCGTAATATAGCCCCCGTTGGATGCATTCGCGCGTCGACTGGCCAAGGTAGGTATCCGGCGTTTCGATATCGACTTCCATCAGCTTGGCGGTATTCGACTTCAACGCCTCCATCGACAGGCGCATGCCCGGCATGATGATGCCGCCAAGGAAGTCAGCCTTCTTCGTCACGGCAATCAGCGTGGTCGCTGTGCCAAGGTCGGCGATGATGCAGTTTTTCGCGGGGAAGGCATCCACCGCGCCAATCGCGCCGGCGATAAGATCAGCCCCGACTTCGGAGGGGTTTTTGTATTTGATGTTGATGCCGGTTTTCACGCCCGCCTGCAGCACAAAAACTTCCGCCTTGGGGAAGTACTGGGTGAAGGCGTGGCGAATGGTGAAGTTGCAGCTGGGCACGACGGAGCAAAGCGCCGTGACCGTCACCTTGTTATAATCGATTTTATTGGCTTCAAGGATGCCGCGCAGGAAGAGCCCGAACTGGTCGGCGGTGCCGATCTGGTGCGTGGCGTAGCGGAAGCGAAAGGCCAGTTTCTTTTTGTCAAACAGCGCGCCGACAATGTGCGTGTTTCCGACGTCGAGACATAATAGCATTTTCGCTTACTCCTTCAGGCTGCCCTCTCCTTTTTAACCTCAGAAAGCGGTATGTTGTCAATAAGGCGCACATCCCCAAGCCAGGCGGCGGCAAGGCGACGGCCCCATTTTGACGCGACATATTCGGGCTTAAACCCTGCATCTGCCAGCTTTTTCATGATTTCGTCGTCGGAATAGCCGCTTTTCAGCAGGTGGGAGATTTCCACCGCTTTTGCCTGTTGTTCCATAGACAAACGCGCATTGCGGGAGCTTAAAGCGAGGCCGCTTGCCGCGCGCACGGTGTGGCCGGGCACAATCTCGGTCGGCACAAACAGCGCTTCGGTCATTTTGCGCACCAGCGTCAGCTGCTGGAAATCTTTCTCGCCAAAATACGCTTTATCCGCGCCGGCAATATTCAGCAGCTTCAGAACAACCGTCAGCATGCCTTCAAAGTGCCCGGGGCGAAATTCACCCTCCAGCACTTTTGAAACTACGGATTCCGAAACCTGCACTTCGTAATTGTCGGGGTACATGGCTTTTTCATCGGGGTTGAAAACGTAATCAACACCTGCAGCTTCCAGCAGTTTGCAGTCGGCTTCAAACGTGCGGGCATATTTTTCAAAATCGGCGCGCTGGTTGAACTGCGTCGGGTTGACGAAGATACTGACGAGGACATGATCATTCTCGAGCTTCGCCTGACGGCAGAGGCTGATGTGGCCTTCGTGCAGATTGCCCATGGTGGGCACGAAGCCGAGCGTGCCCTTTAACGCCTTACGCTGTCTTTGCCAGCTTTTTGGATCCGAAACTATGGTCGGCATCGGGGAAGACTCCTTTTTTGACTTCGGCGTTGTACTTGTCGATCGCATCGACGACCAGCTCCGCGCCGTTCAGGTATTGCTTGACGAACTTCGGCTTGAATTCGGTATTGAGGCCGAGGAGATCCTGGAAGACCAGTACCTGCCCGTCTGTCTGCGGCCCGGCGCCGATGCCGATGGTGGCGATTTTCAATTCTTTGGTGATAGTGGCGGCCAGCTCCGTCGGCACGCATTCAAGCACAAGGGCAAAGCAGCCGGCTTCCTGCAGCGCATAGGCTTCTTCCAGCAAACGCTTCGCGCTATCGTCCGTTTTGCCCTGCACATGGTAGCCGCCGAGAATGTTCACGAACTGCGGCGTCAGGCCAATATGTCCCATCACCGGCACGCCGGAATCCGCAAGGTGCTGGATAAAGCCGGTGTTGCCGGAAGCGCCCTCCAGCTTCACCGCATGCGCGCCCGCCTGCATGATAGACATCACAGCGTTGACGTTATCGCTCAAGGATTTGCGGTACGACATAAACGGCAGGTCGCCGACAATGAATTTGTCCTTCGCGCCGCGCACGACGGCTGCGGTGTGATAGGCCATCAATTCTACTGTCGCCTGTACGGTGCTGGGAAAGCCGTGCATGGTCATAGCGAGGCTATCACCCACCAGCAGGCAGTCGACGTTGGTTTTGTTGACCAGCAACGCCGAGGTGTAGTCGTAACAGGTGAGCATGGTAATTTTATCGCCGGACGCTTTCTTCTTGGCGAAATCGAAAATATTCATCATGACGTTTTGTCCTTTGCCTTTGCTGATTTCTTGTCGCCTTTTGCGGTATAGGCCTTCACGAAACTTAAATAGACGCCCTGGTAGGGGTCGCCTTGCAGCGCTTTGAGGTTGGCGTTGACCGTGTCCATATCGCCGCGTACGAGCGGGCCGGTCAGCGCCGTCTTGTAGTCCTTCAACAGGTTTTCCATCTGCTGCTTTAAATACATGTCGCCGAAATGCGCGGGAAATTCGAACTCCTTGGTCAGCGTCTCGAAAAATTTCTGCCACAGCAGCGCGGTGAAATTGCCGGCGAGCACACAGGTCGCGTGGTACTTCGCCTTTTGCTGGGCGGAGAGGCGCACGTTGGGGTTATGCAGGTTCGGCAACAGGTCGCGGAACGGCGGCGCCTTGGCATCCACCACAAAGGGAATGGCGAGGTATTTTTCAAGGCTGTATAAATCCGGCCCGAAGGTCATCAGCGGATGCGCGCCAAAAGCCTTCTTGGTGACAAGGCTGCCGGAGAAATGCACCTTCGTCGCGGCGGGCAGCGAAACTTTCAGCGCCGTAATCCCTTCCGCCAGTTTGCGGATGGCGTTATCCAGCTGCGCCGCGCTTTCCGGCAGGCCGATATATTCCTGAACGCTATCCAGCATTTTATGCAGCTGCACCATGTTGCGCCGCGCGGCGGCATGCAGCGTATGCGCCTCCGTGAATGACTTCAGCGCCGCGCCCATGTTGTTGACGCTCGCGTGGTTCTTGTCTTTTTTCAGCTGCGTCAGGGCGGTGTTGAAGGTGTGGATGTGGGAGCACGGCGCGATGTCCGTCAGGTGCTCGTCAATAAACGGCTCGATCGCGGAATCTTTGATCAGCAGCAAAATATGCGTCGCATCCGTCGTCAGCTCGTGCAGGCGCGACAAAGGCTGTGAGCGGTCCCACTGGCTGTATTGCTTGATTTTGAGAAGGGAAAAATAATGGCAGAAATGCCGCGCGACGCGACCGTTGCCTATAATCAGGTATTTGGGTACTTGTCTCATGATCAAGCCCTAAGGGTGAAGTGCGGTACCGTGGTCGTGCCTGTCCAACTAGATCAGGCCTGTATATATTATAAGATAGGCTGTTGCGCCGCGTCAAACAAGACCTTTGCGGGCTCTAAAACCATAACCCTTCCAAGGGGTTAAAAAGCTATAGACATAAGCTGCGATTTTGGATTATAAGATTGCCTGCTGCAAAAGCAAACGTGCCCGGATAGCTCAGTTGGTAGAGCAGATGCCTGAAGAGCATCGTGTCGCTGGTTCGACTCCGGCTCCGGGCACCATTTTTTTTCGTTTTTGCGGGCGCGTAGCTCAGCGGGAGAGCACACCCTTCACACGGGTGGGGTCGTAGGTTCAATCCCTACCGCGCCCACCATTTACTCCAGACAAATAATCGTAATTACCTCAAACTAACTTCAGCCACCTTGTCTTTGTAATCTTCCTTGGGGTCGGAGCCGAGGAGGATTTTGATGCCGGCGAAGAGGCTGGATTCATTGAGCCAGATTTCCGCCTGTTCGGCATCAAGGCGCAGCAGGGCAAGCTTCGGGTCGGTCTTGCCGCCTTCGAACCATGCGGCGACATAAGGATTCCACAGGCGCTCGATGACGCCGCGGTCGTTATCCACGCTCAAGCTGCCATGCAGGCTGGCGAAGACTTCATGGTCTTTGGATGTGAAGGCAGCAATGGCGCGGTCGCTGCCGCTATCGCCAAGGCGCTTCACAATGGCATTATCGATGCTGGTGAAAAACCATATCGGGCCACCGGCGTCGCCTTCGATCTGGGCGGTCATGGGGCGGGAATGGCCGTCGTCAATGCCGTCAATCCCCAGCATCATCGTGCGGTCGGATTTAAGGGCCTTCCAGAATTTGGCTTCAAGGTCGCGGGGCGTGGTCATGTTGCATTCTCCATTTATCTGCTCATAGATAAATGGCTGGCGGGGGTTTCGGTTCCCCTGCCCGTTACAGCGAGAAGTTGCGCTTTTCCGTCGGCGGTTCCGGTTGCGGCGGCGCGGGCGTGTTCTCGGTACCCTGCGGCACATGCTTCATCATCAGCATGATCAGCTCGGCCTTTTTTCCCGCCTTGAACTTGTCGCTTTTTTCCAGCACGTGCAGCGGGAAGTCGCGGTCTTTGTCATTGCCGCAGACCTGCATGGGGTTGGCGCCCTTGTTGAGGAAGTATTCGATCATGTCCGGCTTCGCATCCGTCACGGCGCGCAGCAGCATGGTGTTGTTGTAGGGGCTGACGGTATCAACGCCCGCGCCCTGCCCCAGCACATAGTCCATGAACTTCGGGTTGAAATTATCGTAGAGCCAATGCACGGCGGCGCGAGGCTGCTTTTTATCGTCGTTGCGGCTGGCGTTCACATCCGCGCCGAATTCAACCGCCAGCTTGGCCCAGCCAATGCCGGTGTCGCCCGCGTTTTCGTCGTTGAAGTAATCGCGCCAGCGCGGCTTGAAGTCGATGGCGGCGAAAAGAAGGATGTTGGGTTCCGCGCCATTTTCGAGCGCGAGGCGCATCATCGCCGTATCCTGACGGCTGACGCCAAGGTTGAGCGCATTGTTGAAGGCTGATTTCTGGTCGTTGGACAGTTCAGGTTTGCGAGCCATTCTCATTAAAACCTTTCAAAATCCCGAAGTACCCCAAAGCCAAGTTACCAGAACGTTTCATGAAAAATCAATAATTTTCATATATTCCCTGCCCCGTTATTTTGCGCCGCTACAAAAGCGGTCTATAATTAAAGACAGGTTCATTTAAAAGGATATGCCCGATGCGCGTCGCCACTTCCCTTTTCGCCCTCGTTCTTGCCGCCTTGCCGCTGACGGCAGAGGCGAAGGTGATGGCCGCCGTGCCGCGACCGGAGCCCGTGGCCTGCAGCATGGAAGCGAAACTCTGCCCCGATGGCAGCGCGGTTTCGCGCCAGGGCCCGAATTGCGAATTCGCCGCCTGCCCTGACGGCACGCCGCTCCCGCAACGCCAGCATGTGGCGCCGATGCCGGTTAACCCGCAGAAAAAACCTATCGTGACGCCGCCCGATCACAGCAAAGACAATACGCCCGACACCCCCGATGCCACCGACGGCAGCGAAGGCGGCGATGAAGGCTCCTCCGGCGGTGATCCGGATGAAGGCGGCAGCGACGACAGCAGCGGAGAATAATACCTATGGCGAAATCGGCACATGACTTGTCCTCCCGCCGCATCCTGCTGATTATCTCCGGCGGCATTGCGGCGTACAAAAGCCTCGACCTCATCCGCCGCCTGCGCGATACCGGCGCGGATGTCCGCTGTATTCTTACCGCAGGTGGTGCGCAGTTTGTGACGCCCTTGTCAGTTGCCGCGCTGTCGGAAAACAAAGTGCATGCGGAAATTTTTTCGCTGACCGATGAATCGGAAATGGGCCATATCCGCCTTGCACGGAATTGCGACCTTGTTCTTGTCGCCCCTGCCAGCGCGAATATCATGGCGCGCGCGGCGCACGGGCTGGCGGATGACCTTGCAACCACCGTTCTGCTGGCGACCGATAAACACATTATGTTCGCCCCCGCCATGAACCCTGTGATGTGGAGCAATGCCGCCGTGCAGGAAAATGTTGCGACCTTGAAACGGCGCGGCCACACCATTCTGGAACCCGCCTCGGGCGATATGGCCTGCGGTGAAAACGGGCAAGGACGTTTGCTGGAGGTCCCCGCGATGGTGGAAGCCGTTGCCGGTTTTTTTTTGCAACGCGGCCCGCTGACAGGGCTTAAAGCACTTGTCACCAGCGGCCCGACGTTCGAGCCGATTGATCCCGTCCGCTACCTTGGCAACCGTTCATCGGGCAAGCAGGGGCATGCAATTGCCGCCGCCCTCGCACTTGCCGGTGCTTCTGTCACGCTGGTCAGCGGCCCGACGAAGGAGCGCGACCCCGCCCGCGTACAAACCGTGCATGTGGAAACCGCGCAGGAAATGCTGGATGCCTGCCTGAAATCCCTGCCCGCCGACATCGCCATTTGCGCGGCGGCTGTCGCAGACTTCCGTCCGGAAGAAACCTCCGACAAGAAAATAAAGAAGTCGGGCAAAGATCCCATCACCGTGCGCCTTGTGCAGAACCCCGATATTCTGGCGACGCTGTCGCAAAGCAACCAGCGTCCTGCCCTCGTCATCGGCTTTGCCGCCGAAACCAACGACGGGCTTGAAAATGCGAAAGCAAAGCTGGCCAAAAAAGGCTGCGACTGGCTGGTGCTGAACGATGTCTCCAACGGCAAGGTCTTCGGGCAGGACAGCAATATCGTGACGCTGCTGGAAAAGGCCAAAGACGGCGGCATTACCGACGCCACCTGGCCTGAAATGGGCAAGACAGAAGTCGCCCGCGATCTCGTCGCCCGCATCGTCGGCAATTTCGGCAAATAATATCATCCGGTTAGACGGTATGGAATGAAAACGCCGCTGCCGGCGTTGGCCTTGGCGTCGAATAAGCCCCAAGGAGACATACCGGCATGTCAGAGACTCCCGATCCGATTGACCCGCATATGCTGGAAACGCAGGCCGCCATCGCCGCCGCCCGCCATATGCCGGTGGAGGAGCCACGCAGCTCCATCGGCAAATTCATCTTCGGATTTTTTGTGCTTTACGCCTGCCTCGTTGCCATGGGGGAGCTGTTTTACGACGGTGACTTTTTTATCGGCCGCGAAACGGCGACGCATAACCTTGTCAAAGCCTGCAACTCCACCTTCCGCGCGCATCCGTTCAGCGGCAGCTTTACGGCGGATGTATCCACGGTCGCCTCCCCCTTCACCGATGCCGATGCGAAAACCACCTTCAAGCTGCTGGAGGACGGCGGCTTTACGCTGACGGATGCCACGCGCAAATATCGCGACGAACTGGTTTACAACGATGGCGTCATCGAAGGCAGCCGCGATGCCAGCAAGCTGTGGCCGGAAATTTTGCGGAAAGACAGCTGCAGCGTGAAAATCATTTTACAGGGTGCGAAAGTCACGGGCGTCATTGCCTCCGCCAACCGCGTCATGGTCGGCTCGACCCCTGCAGGAAAAGGCACGGTGATGCCGGCAGTCACTAAATCACAGCCGGCGCAGGCGTTGGACCCCGTCCAGCCGTAAACTCATTTTGAAATCCAGCCCTTTTCGTGATCGACGAAGATGCGGAACCACAGCTCCAGCACCAGCAGGGAGAAGACCTGCCGCATGTAAATCACTTCGCCCGATTTGGCACCCGCCAGAACGCGGCGCACGCCCAGCCAGTCAAACAACCCGCGGCGCTTGACGCTGGCTTCCGACAGGCAGGTTTCCACCATTTCTTTTAACGGATTGGTGTTCAGGCATGTCTCCAGCAAAGACTTTGCCGGCGGCGACGGCTGCATGGCCGGCGGCAACGCAGCCAGCGCCGGCAGCTTGCGGTCGATATAGCTGCGCAGCAGCGTTTTGCGTTTGTTTTGCGTGCGGCGCAAATGATCCGGCACACCGAACATGAATTCGGCCATTTTGTGGTCGGCAAAGGGCAGCCGCGCCGCAAGGCCGTTCGACATCATCAGCTTGTTGAAGGGCGTCAGCACACCGTCCGGCAGGAAATGGTCTGTCTGCGTGCGCACCAGTGATGACAGCAGCGAGGGCCAGTCCGGGTTCTTTTTCGTCTGGTCGGCGAAGGTGCCGGAGACCTGCGCCAGCGCGCCAAGTGTCAGCTGTGCCTTATCACGCGAGTCAAACAGCGTCGAGAGGCACATTTGCTGCTGGTAGATAGACCCGCTGCGCATCACATCCGCAAAGTCGATTATTTTCTGCCGCGTGCGCGCGCCGATATTCCCGGTCGCACCCATGCACCGCGCCGCCATGCCGATAGGCATCACGGACTTAAATTGCTTCATGACGCCATAGAGCGATACCGGCAGCTTGTTCGCCGCCAGCATGGTGTCATGCAGCGGGTAGTTGGCAAAAAGCGCATCCGCGCCGGTGCCGGACATAACCGCTTTCAGGTTCTGCCCTGCCGCGCGGCTGGTGAGATGGGTGAGCAGAATGTCGACATCCGCCACCGGTTCATCCAGCGACCAGATCAGCTCCGGCAGGCGGTCCATATATTCGGGCTGGAATTCGATTTCGTGGTGATTGCAGCCGAGCGCGCTCGCAATGGTCCCTGCGCTGGCAACGCCATCGCGCGATTGGCCAAAGGGCGATGAATAAACCGTCAAGGGGCGGCGGGATTTTTCCGCCATGATGCCAAGAATAGCCGCGCTTTCAAGATCGGAGCCGATGACCGCGCCAAGCGGCACATCCTCGAACTGGCGGAGGGCGATGGATTCCTCCAGCAGCTCGTCAAAGCGCGACTGAAAATCGCCGTCCGTTTTCAGCACGGGGTCGGGCGTTGCGTAGCTGTCCCATTGCCAGTAGGGCTCGATCATCACATGCAGCCCGGCGTTCCATGTCAGGCGGTGACCGGGCGGCAGGGTATGGATGCCCTTGAACAGGCCGGGCGTGCCGGGGCTGTAATGCAGCGACAGATAGGCATCGACCCCCGTCATATCTGGGATCATGCGCACGGCCGGATGCTCCAGCAGCGATTTTATTTCCGACGCGAAAACGAAGGAGCCGCTTTGCGTTGTGGTGTAATACAAGGGCTGCACGCCCATCTGGTCGCGCGCCATAAAGACGAGCTCTTTATGCATGTCATGTATGGCGAAAACAAAAACGCCGCGCATATGGTTGAGGCAGCTGGGGCCATAGACCTGATACAGCCGCAGCACAACTTCCGTATCGGTCGCGGTGGTGCAGTTGATGCCGCGTTCCTGCAGCTTGTTGCGCTGTTCGTTGTGGTTGTAAAGTTCGCCCGCAAAAACAATCGCCAGCTTGCGGTCTTCGGAATAGAACGGCAGCCAGGTTTCTTCAGGGTCGATGGTCGCCAGACGGCGGACGCCCATGTAGACCGGCGCTTCAATGTGAAAGCCTTCCGCATCCGGC
>JBBQWK010000005.1:0-17827 GCA_038210695.1 Alphaproteobacteria bacterium | reverse complement strand
GGTACCGTTAATCTGTCCTGCGAGGAACAACCCTTTCAGGGCTTTCACTTCCAGCGTGCGGGTGAGGGCGCGGGGGTCGACATAATCATATTCAATCGCATAGCCCGGCACGAAAATTTTGACATTTTCCAGACCCGGAATGGTGCGGATAAGCTGATTCTGCACGTCTTCCGGCAGGCTGGTGGAAATGCCATTGGGATAAACGGTCGGGTCATCAAGACCTTCAGGCTCCAGAAAAATCTGGTGACGCTCTTTATCCGCAAAGCGCACGACTTTATCTTCAATCGACGGGCAGTAGCGCGGGCCGGTCGATTTGATCTGGCCGGAATACATCGGTGCCACATGCAGGTTATCGCGGATGACCTGATGCGTCTTTTCATTGGTATAGGTAATGAAGCAGGAAATCTGCGGCACGGTAATGGTGTCGTTCAGGAAGGAGAACGGCAGCGGCGGCTTATCCCCCGGCTGTTCTTCCAGCTGCGACCAGTCAATGGTGCGGCCATCAAGGCGCGCCGGCGTGCCGGTTTTAAGGCGGCCCAGCGGCAGCTGCAGTTTTTCAAGGCTGAGGGCGAGGCCGACGGAAGGCTTTTCGCCAATGCGGCCGGCTTCATGCGTATTGGTGCCGCGGTGAATAATGCCGCGCAGGAAGGTACCGGTGGTGATGACGATGGAAGCGCAGCCGTAAACCGTGCCGCTACCGCCCGTGATGCCGGAAATATTGCCGGAGGCATCGCGCATAATTTCTTCGGCGCTGTCGCCAATCACGATCAGGTTCGGGTAGTTCAGCAGCATCTCCGACATATTTTCGCGGTAGAGCTTGCGGTCTGCCTGCGCGCGCGGGCCGCGCACGGCCGCGCCCTTGCTGGCGTTCAGCATGCGGAATTGAATACCGGCTTTATCAATGACGCGGCCCATCAACCCGTCAAGCGCATCAATCTCCCGCACCAAGTGTCCTTTGCCCAAACCGCCGATCGCAGGGTTGCAGGACATGACGCCGAGGTTATCGATTCGATTGGTCAAAAGCAGCGTATTCGCGCCCATGCGTGCGGAAGCCGCTGCCGCTTCACAGCCGGCATGCCCTCCACCCACAACAATGACATCGAATTTCGTATTCATTTCAGCGACTTACAGAGTTATGTTACGTAAATACCACAAATATCCGACAGAAGTTAACTTTTGCGGTATAATTGGCGTTAAGGAAAATGATTAACCCAATTGCCGCAAAAGGGCAAGCATCGTTTAAACAGGGCCAATTTACCTCATGGTACGGCTAAAGGGCAAAGATAACCTTGATGATGTTTCCGGCCGCCTCAAAAGCGGCTTCGGCGATGTCATGCTTGTCCAGCTGCAGGGGCAATTGATCGCCGTCCAGCCCGAAGGCGCGCAAGGCCAGGCCATTACGCTGCTCAACGCCTTCCTCACCGCCGCCGATAAACTCGAGACCCGCGAGAATACCTTCAACAGCCGCGCCCGCAAATCCGCAGGGCCGGACCTCAAAGGTAATTTACGCCCGGCCGAACATTTCGCCGCTATCAAACTGTTCAACGCCGCCAAGCAAAACCTGCTCGGCTTCGATGACACCACCGGCCAGCGCATCGTGACGCTTGTCGAAGACCGCATCGCGGCCAAGTCACGTGGGCCGAAGACGGAAGCATAAAAAACGCCGCGGAAGTTTCCCCCCGCGGCGCCTTTCAGAAAATCAGAAATTACATGCCGAAGCGGAGCTGCTGTTTGTATTGCGGCTGCGGGGCCTTTTTCAGTTTTGCGTCCTGTTTGATTGCGGCGGCGAAGCGTGCGCCAAGTTTCGAGGCTTTGAAGGCAGGGCCGTCAATATCATGTGACAGCTGCGCGCGCGGGGCAGTTTCAGCGGCTGCAGGCTTGCGGTCAAACAGCGAAGCAATGCCTTTGGTGACAACGGCAGCGGTGCCAGCGGCAACCAGCGTTCCAATCACAACAACCGGCATCGCCATCGCGCCCAGAACGAAACCACCGAAAGCGCCAGCACCCGCCAGTGGAATAGCACCGCCAAGGCCGATGGCGGTCATCGCGGCGCTCGCCGTGGCCCAGCCGCCGGCGACAGCACCGATAAAGGGCGAGAACAGCGCCGTGGTCAGGCCAAGGCCGAGAACAATTTTACCGGCGCGGCCGGCAATCACATCGGATGTTTTCTTGATCATGGTAAAAAGCTTCTCCTGAATTCGGTTGTGAATGAAGCGAAAGCTGCAAACATCCTCCTGCGATTACCCGTCGCTGTCAACGCCCCGCCTTATGGAATAGCCATAAGCTTTTGTTAACAGGAAACGCCGCATAATGGGGAGGCGCACGGCAAATGCACAAAGGGCCTTCCATGTTCCTCTTCCCCATCTCCGACGATAATGAAGAAGGCCACCGTCACCACCATGAAGATTTCATTCACTACGGAATCATCCTCAGCTGCCTGCTGATTTACGGCCTGACCTACCTGATGGAAATATACCGGCCCGGCACCTATATTTCCTTCCTGCATCAATGGACCTTCAACCCGTCCGAATACCTTGGCGCCGATTACCCCGGGCTGACGCTGGCGGACAAGCTGCCGCGCGTCGGCTCCATGCTGGCGCACAACGGCTTTCATGTGGCAGCGCAAATCATCGTCTCGGCCTTTTTGCACGCTGACATTTTTCATGTCGCCAGCAATATGTTTTTGTTATGGATGCTCGGCGATAACGTCGAATATGCCATGGGGCATGTGCGCTACCTGATGTTCTATTTATTCGCGGCGCTCTTTGCCATTATCCCCGCGCTGCTCGCAATTACCTCGGCGAATTATATGGGCAGCATCGGTGCTTCCGGCGCGGTCATGGCTGTTGCGGGCGCGTATATGTTTTATTTCCCCAAGGCGCGGGTGAATATTTTCTACTTCCTGCCGCCCTACTGGATCGGCGTCACCAGCATTCCGGCGCGGGTGTTTATCGGCTTTTTTGCGCTGGGTGAAATTGTCTCGGCTTATCGGGGCTGGGGTACGGATTACGGCCATGTCGGCGTCCTGCACCATGTCATGGGTTTCTTCTGCGGCCTGTTGCTCGCCTGGCCGCTGCGCCAGTACGGCGGGGAGCTGGAACAACCCCGCATCATCAAGCCCTACCGCAAAACAATCCGTCAGGCGATACACGATCAGGATTATTGGGGCGAAGGCCGTTAAAGCTTCTTCAGCAGTTGTTGGCGCGTGGCATCGTCGATAAAAGCTTCCTCGATCGCGTGGCGCGTCAGGCGGAGCAGCTCATTCGTGTTAAAGCCAAAATGATCGCGCGCGATCTGGTATTCCTGCCCGATGGAGCTGCCGAAGAAGCTCGGATCATCCGACCCCAGCACAACTTTCAAGCCCATATCAAAGAAACGGCGCAAGGGGTGGCTGGCGTAATCAGGGTAAACCTTTAAAGCCATGTTGGACGACACGCAAACTTCCGGCACCGCGCGGATGGATTGCAGCTCCCGCATCAGATTGCCATCTTCAATCGCGCGCACCATGTGCCCGAAACGGCGAAGGTGCAGAATATCCCGCGCCTGCCGCACTGTATCGGGGCCGGAGGCTTCACCGGCGTGCGCCGTACGCCCGAGTTTTCCTGCGGCATCAAAAGCGGGTTTGAAATCTGCAATCGTGCCGGCGTTTTCATCCCCCGCCATGCCGAAGCCGGTGACAAGGGGATGCGGGTACTGCGCCGTCACCTGCCCCACATGCAAAGCAGCCGCCGCGCCGTAATGGCGCACACAAGTGGAAATCATGCGGGCTTCAATGCCGGATTCATTTTTTGCACGTTCAATGCCGATGCTGATCGCATCCAGCATTTCAGGGTAGCTTAAGCCCACCATCGCGCCATGATCGGCGGAAATGGTCAGCTCGGCATAAATGCAGCCCTCCAGCGCCACGCGGGATAAATAATCATAGGTGATGTCGCTGTAATCCTGCGGCTGCTTCATCACGGAAGTCGCAGCGTCATACGCTTTTAGAAAACCAACCAGCGATTGCGCCGCGCCGCCGTCCGACACCCATTGAAAAGTCTCGCAGGCAGCATTCACAATATCAGGCGCAAGCTCCACGCCGTTCCGCGCCGCAATCTTCTTCGCCATATCAGGCGTGATCGTGCCTTCAAGGTGGACATGCATATCCGCCTTCGGCAATGCGGCAAGGGTCTTGTCGAAAATCATATGTGGCAAGCGTTAGGCGGCTTCAAGAATGGTGGCGATACCCTGACCGCCGCCAATGCACATCGTGGCAAGGGCGAGGTTTTTCTTCTCCCGCTGCAGCAGCGCTGCTGCCTTGCCGGTAATGCGCGCGCCGGAAGCACCCAGCGGGTGGCCAATCGCCAATGCGCCGCCGTCAAGGTTCACCTTCGCCACATCAATGCCCAGTTCCTGAATGACGGACATGGATTGCACGGCGAAGGCTTCGTTCAGCTCGAACAGGTCGATGTCTTTAATGGTCAAGCCCGCGCGGGCCAGCGCCTTGCGCGATGCTTCAACGGGGCCAATACCCATGATCTCAGGCGCGCAGCCGGACACGCCGGTCGAGCGGATGCGGGCGAGGATTTTAAGGCCGTTGGCTTTGGCGTATTCTTCCGACGTGACGAGCGTCGCCGAAGCGCCATCGGTGAGCGGCGACGAGGTGCCGGCGGTGACGGAGCCCTGCGCATCAAAGGCGGGCTTCAGGTTGCCAAGGCCTTCCAGCGTTGTTTCGGGGCGGATGCAACCATCCAGCGAGATCACTTTGCCTTCGGGCGTCGTGATCGGAACAATTTCTTCCTTCAGGCGGCCGCCTTCGCGTGCCAGCACGGCTTTTTGTTGTGACGCCAGTGCAAATTTTTCCTGATCGATGCGGGGGATGCTGTATTTCTTCGCAAGGTTCTCCGCCGTTTCGCCCATCGAGATATAGGCAGCCGGATAGTTCTTCGCCAGCACCGGGTTCGGCAGCGGGTTGAAGCCGCCCATAGGAATACGGCTCATGCTTTCAACGCCGGCGCAAATAAACACATCGCCAGCACCCGTCGCAATCGCGCCGACAGCCTGGTGGATGGACTGCATGGAGGATCCGCAGAAGCGGTTGACCGTGACGCCGCCGATGGAATTCGGCAGCCGCGCGATGTTGACGATCAGCCTTGCGACGTTAAAGCCCTGTTCCCCTTCCGGAAAGGCGCAGCCGAGAATCAGGTCTTCAATCGCTTCATGCGCCACGCCCGTGCGCTTCAGCAGCTCGAGGATCGTGACCGCCGCCATATCATCCGGCCGCACGGTGGCCAAGTCGCCCTTGGCGGCGAAGTGGAAGGGGGAACGGGCGTAGCCTGCAATAACAGCCTGGCGCATAACGGTTTCCTTTTTAAAAGCATGCAGCTTTAAATTGTCCTGTTTTAACAATATGGTGGACAAGAAAAGCAATATCAAGAAAGATGCGGCATACTATTCCATATCTAGCGAAAGCCCTGCCCCATGTCCGTCGAAGCCAAAGAACTCATTCCCCACGCCCTATATAAAGTGACGCTCGATTTCGACCGCGTGCTGAAGGAAGCGGATGCGCAGGCGCTGTTCGAAGCGCTTGAGGAGCTTGGCGTTTCCGTATTCCTCCAGAACCGCGACGCGACGGATGGCGACGACTGGGCAGTATCCCTCACCACCTATGGCGCGCCCGATCTTGACGCCATTCACACCGCAATTAACAAAGTTGACGGTATTCAGATAGGCCAAAAACAAATCAGCGCCGAACGCCTGCCGGAAACCGACTGGCTGCAGCATGTGCATGAAAATTTCCCGCCCGTTACCATCGGTCGCTTTTTCGTCTTCGGCTCCCATATTAAAACAGAGGCACCGGCGGGGCTGATCCCGCTGCATATCGATGCCGCCACCGCTTTTGGATCGGGCGAACATGAAACCACCAAAGGCTGCATGCTGTCCTTCGACTGGATGGTAGCACAGGGGCTTGCCGCAGAAACACCGTTGAACGCGCTCGATATGGGCTGCGGCTCCGGCATTCTGGCGATTGCGATCACCAAGGTCTGGCCGAAAGCCAAAGTCACCGCGATTGATATTGACCCTGAATCCGTTGTCGTCACCAACCGCCATGCGGCGCTGAATGGCGCGGGTGACGCGATTACAACTGCCGCCGGTGATGGTTACAACACCCCGCGCTGCCAGCAGAACGCGCATTATGATCTTATTGCCGCAAACATTCTGGCAGGCCCGCTGATCGAGATGGCGGCGCAGTTGAATGCCGCCCTGAAACCCGGCGGTTATGCCGTCCTCTCCGGTCTCCTCGGCCGCCAGCAGGCAGACGTCACGGCGGCGCATGTGAAAGAAGGCCTTCAGCCCGTACACGCGCTGGAGCTGGGCGACTGGCGGGCGCTGACTTTTGTAAAGCCGCGTTAAAACGGCTAAAAACAAGGGCTTTTGCTTTTATGGCGCGGCAGCCCTATAATAAAGGGATAGCGTTTTAAGCCTTTGAAGGAAGCATTGTCGCCATGCGCCACCGGTTTGTTCCCGCCGCCCTCTGTGTACTCCTCCTCTCGGCACCTGCCGCAGCATTTGCCGCCGGCAGCAATAACAACAACAGCGCACCGCTCAGCACCACGCTCGGCGATCCTTCCACCAACTCCGTCTTCAACGTCGACAGCGGGCAGGACCTGCCGCCGACAGACGAATATAATGATGTGCCGGTCGGCATTATGCTGACGCCGGAGCAGCGCGAAAGCGCCAGCAAGGACGGCACGGGCCAGACAGCCGCGGTCACGGATGAAAACCTGCCGCATGCCGACGCCGTCGTCGCCGCCGACTATACGCGCAAGCTGAACTACGACGCGATCCTCGCACTCTACAACAAAGGGCAGTACGCCGAAGTCGCCAAAACGCTGAAGGGCCTCGCCGACGCAGGGCACCAGGGCGCGCAGGAATTGATGGGCATCATGTACCGTCAGGGACAAGGCGTGCCGAAAGATCCCGACAAGGCGTTTGACCTGCTCAGCAAGGCAGCACAGGCCGGCAGGCCGCTGGCGCAGCACCATCTGGGCGTCATGTATTACATGGGTGAAGGCGTGGAGAAAGATCCGGTCGAAGCCCTGAAGTGGCTGCACATCGCCATTCTGCATTACCCCGACGGCGCGGAAAAAGACCGCGCCAAGCAGGACCGTGACAACATTTATACGCAGCTGACGCGCCGCGACAAAGACCGCGCCCTGCTGCTCGCCCGCGACTGGCTGACGAAACGCGGCGAGGCGCATTTGCTCGACATGCAGATGCAGTAAGACGACGAATTCAGAACTACAAAAACATACGCCCGCGGGAATTTCTTCCTGCGGGCGTTGTCTTGTCTTTTTTGTTCTTCTTGTCCGTGCCGTTAATCTCGTGATGTCTCTTTTCTTTTTAAGCGCCGGCGGGTTTGCCGGGTGAAGGCGGCTTCAGTTTCTGCAACTGGGTGGATGCCGCCGTCTTCAGGTAATCGTAGGTCTGGCCGAATTGTTCGTAGCCACGCTGCGGCGCTTCGCAAATTGCAACGGAGCAGAATGCACCGGTAAGCTGCACGAGCGTTTTGAAGGCGGAGGGTTTCTCGTTGTAATTTTCTTGCGACATAAGGAGCCTTCTTTCTGCTAATCGTGTGAAACTGATAGTCAGTAAACTATCTTGATTCCACGCTTATGTCAAATCAATCTTCCGCCGTTTCTGGACCCGTTGATTTATCAGCATTTTCTTCAAGAGGCGCCTGTGCAGCCGCTTCTGCCGCTTCCAAAGCTGCTTTCCGGCGGGCCACATCGGCAGGTTTCCGCGTGCCAAACCAGGCAATGCCGTAGTTGACGCAGATTTCGGTTTCCTTCGGAATATCCTTCACCGCCGTCAGCACGCAGAGCGCGCTCAACCCCTCAATAATAAATTCGGTTTTCGCATTCGGCACACTCAGGTGGTTGCAGTAGCTGGTCATGCCCATGATCAGGCACACCGCATCTTGCGCCGATTGAATGCCGAAGCGTGCAAGGTAGCTGTCGGGCAAAGCCTGCGCGCTGAAGCAATAATTTTCAAGAATGGTCGTGGCAAGGCGTTTTGTATTCTCTTCGTCGAAAATCAGCACCGGCGTCACCTCCAGCACCTCCCCCGCCTTGATGTCGTCATAGCAAAAAACACCGCGGCCCTTTTCGACCACGGTGTTGAGGTAAAGTTTTGGCCGGCGGTCCAGCGTGGTGAGTTTCTTTCTGAACATCGCGGCCTCCCCTCTTCCCGATATGTTTGGGGAGCCATAGCGGCTCCCCAAACTTTTAGAAATCAAACAGCGATAACGCTTAGTGCGCTTGCGCTGACGGTGCTGTTGTCATTTTCTTGGTGTCAGACGTGACGAAATGATGTCGGCCGACATGGAAGTGATGCTTCTTGCAATGCCTGTGACAGGTCTTGTGCATCATCGGCGAGTTTTTAGAAACGAAAAACTGCGCGTTGTCATTCTGGCGTTGCGCGACCTGGCCTGCGAAGGCACCGGCGCTGAATCCCAGTACCGCAACCATAACGGCGGCGGTGATCGTGGCTTTTACTGCTTTCATGTTATCTCTCCTGAAAAATAAAGTTGCTGAAGTTAAGGTGGTCAGTACCAAAAGTGTCAAAACAGTCATCATAGCATCGTTCCTTCCGTCCAGCTGTTGCCGGTGGTTTCTTTATCGTCCCTGCTCCTGGCCTTCCAGCAGCAGGCGAATATCGTTTTCAATATGGCGGAGGTGCGTGCGGTTGACGTCATCCTCGAGCCCGTCGTACCAGGCGCTGGTAAACATGCAGCCGCCCAAATAATTATGCCCCGTCGGCAGGTCGCCGACGCTTTGAATTTGTCCGCGGCGCAAGCCCTTGCGGCCCACAGGCCCGCGGCGCTGCACCAGCGCCATATCTATGATCTCCAGCGCGATATGGTCGCAGCCGTTGATGCGCTCCCGCTCCGCGAACCACTGGTTGAAGGCCGCCTTCAGAGCCATACCGTCAAACTGGCTTTGCGGGTTTTCTTCAATGCTACGCTCGAAAATGACCGAGATATCGCCGTTCGGACCGGAGAGCAGATAGCGCCACAGGAATGACGCACCGGCCGAGCGCAGCTCCCATGCCGTCAGATGCGTCACGGCTTCCACATCCGCCTCTTCGCAGCGGCAGAGTTTCAAAAATTCCTGCGGGCGCAAATCAACATCCGGCGCATGACCCGCCTGCGCGTGCCACGACCGGCGCAGCGCACCGATGAAAGACACCAGATAACGGCTGACGCCTTTTTCGGTTTTCTGCAGCAGGTCGGGCTGGTAGCCAAGGTCGAAATGGTTTTGCGCGGGGTAGAAAAAGCTGCTGTTCGGCTCCAGCAACGGGTCAAGCCCGACGGACACATCGGATAAAATAGCGGCGCGCACCAGCAACCGGCCGGTCGGGCTTTGCTCCAGAATTTTCAAAAGATTGCGGATATAGCCGACAAATGCCTGTTCGCGGCGCTCGACGGGTGCAAAACCCGGCTCGCCGTCGACAATGGCGGAGATGCGGACGCGGATCCGCTTGTCGCCAAAACCAAATTGCATCGTCCTTCACCTTCGGGTGACCGCGGGGTCTTTGAAGAAACCGGCCCGGCTGCAGCGGAATGCCGCAAGCTTGGAGTAACGGGCCGCCGCGGGCGGTCGTCTGACGTATCGTTCTTAGTGGCGCTGCACGGGCTGCGTTGCGCGTTTCGATTTGCCATTCCATTTGCTGAAGTCGACGACTTCGGCAGACAGTTTGACGGATTCTTGTATCATCTGCAGTTCCTTCTCCTGGAAGCTGCGCTCGAATTTGATGAACCACAGGAAGTTCGCGTTGGAGCGGTCTTCCACGGTCGAATAGCAAAGGTCGGTCGGCGCGCGTTTCGATTTCATCGAGAGATAATTGCGGCCGTTCGGCATTTCGCCCAGCTTCTTGAACATATCCATCGACAGGCGCGGGCGCTTGGTGGTGGATTTCATGTAGCCTGCTTCATCCAGCAGCATCTGGTGGATGATGCGCTTGTCATGCTGCTTGGTGCGGCTGTCTTCGAAAAACTTGTCGTAAGCGGCTCTGGATGCTTCGCCGTTGTTGAGTGTGCGGAAGTCCGACTGCGCCTTGATTTCAAACGTGCGCGACACATCGGCCATGGCGGAAGCCGCCATGTGGTCCCAGGCTTCGGGTTCGCCGCCCAGTTTCAATTCCCATGCAATTTTCACGGCGACCATCAGGGCATCTGCCTGCTGTGCGCGGTTGACGAGGATGGCTTCTTCCGGCTCGAAGTTCAAAGGGTTGACCAAAGCACCGGTTGCCGATTGCGCGGCACGGCGCAATTCGCGGCCCAGCATGTTGACCAGATCGCCTTTCGGGCGATGCGGGTTCAAGGTCACAATGCGGCGGCCTTCAGCCTGATAGAACTGCGCGCCCGGCGATTGCGCGTCATAAACAATTTCGACATCGGCGGAGAGCAGCGCGGCGCCGGTACGGCTCAGGGAAATAATATCGACCAAAGTTTGGATGGGAACGATGTCAGCCATCCAGCCGTTGACATCGCAGACACGGGACTGGTCAAGATGCCAGTCAAGCGTGGCGCGGTGGCTGAGGTTGCCGTCCTTTGCGCGCAGGCGCTTCGAGGTATCGCGAAGACCGCGGCCGTTCGGGCGCTTGCTGCCCGATTTCACCGTGGTGATCATTTCGTTGTCGTGGCTTGAATCTTTGCCCATATCGCGCCCTCGGTTATCTGTTTTCCCTCTGGCGCGATCTATATGAAAACTTTCAGCTTCATAAGGAGCGTTCCGGAAGGCAGTAATCCCTCACAACTCCATAGTGGCGGAAGATGGTTAACATCTCCTTTTCTGCTGTTCAAATAGCAGGAATATAATGGGATTACGGAAAAAAACAGGGCAATTTCTGGGTTAAAAGAACCACAGAATAAGAATAATCTTGCGTCAAATGATGATTAACTATTGATTTTCGCCGGCCATTTTCGGCGGTGATTCGAGAATTCCCATACGCGCCAAGGCTTTAAGCTGCGCCAGCAGCATGCCCTTCTGCATCCAGCGCAGACGCGGCATTTTATCCGGCACATCGCGGTAGGCGTGGTCGGCAAAATAACCGGCAAGGCAGGCCAGCATAATGCCGATATCTGCAGCAGGAATGGTCACGGCTTTATAATTGGCGAAGAATTCCTCCGTCTTGCCGAAGCCCAAAGCCTCCAGATTGGAAAACAGGAAGGCCAGATCGAAGGCGAGGGGGCCATAGGCCGCATTCGGCCAGTCGACGGCATAGGCGCGGTCCGGCGTGAAAATGAAATTGTCGGCACGCAGGTCACCATGCAGCAGGCCCTGCGGCCCCGTCATTTTATCCGCCTGCGCCTGCAGCTTTAAAAGCGCGGGCAGGTTTTTATCAAACCATTTTGTTGCAGCAACTTTATCCGCAAAGATGCTGAGGAATTTTGTGCGCAGCGCGGCATCGTTCTTCAAGCGCAGCCATTTTTTTTCGCCGTTGAAAAACTGGCCGAGATATATGTGGCCTTTCGCCAGCGGCAAAACATGCTCCGCCGACTTATCTGCATGCCAGCGCGGCATCAAATCCATGATGCGGTTAAGGTCGAAGAATTTGTTATCGTGTTCCTGAAATTCCCAGACGCCCAGCATCCAGCCGTCTTCTTCCCCGTCCGACACAATGCCGAGGTAGCGGGGCGCAACAAACTGCAGCGCCTCGATGGTTTCATAGGTCATGACCTCCTGCGCCAGCGTCGCCGCGCCATGCGACATTTCACCGGGGTGGGTGCCCTTGATGAAAACCTTGCGGCCATTCTCGAGGATCATGTAATAGCAGGCGGCAGCGGAAAGGCCGCCATAAACGATGTCGACGAAAATAACCTTTTCGCCCATCAGCTTTTCAATCTGGCGGAATATATCAGGCGGAAGGTCTGAATAATCAGGCTTCTTTTCCCGCGCGTCCGGTTCCTGGAGAAGGGCTACACTCACAGCGATTTAAACTCAGGCAGCATCTTGCAGTACCGGCATGCCTTCAATTTTAAGCTCTTCGTCGGACATGCTGACAAGGCCGTCTTTTTTCACATGGACCTTGGTCTTGAACAGGCTGTCCTTGAAGACCATGAAGGCTTCAAGATTAAAGGTGCCGTCTTCATCCTGCGATACGAAGGTCACGGGTTCCAGCATTTCCTGCATCACCTTGCGGCCCTGCAACGGCGGCTCTATCTGCCAGCGGATATCGTCGATCGTCTCGATGATCTGGAAGCGCCCGTGGCGACCACGCACGTAGTTGAAAAAGAACTTCACGTATTCGACCACATTGTTGCGGTCGATGGTGATGGGGGCTTTTTCATTCGTCTCGTAAATCGCCTGGTTGGTCCAGTTGACGACGTTGACGTCACCCGGTTTATAAATGGCGTATTTGCGCGCGCCGGGAATGGCGGAAAGATCGGTCAGCTCGTACAGCTCATAGGTTTTATAGAACGGCAGACGCTGGGCGCGCACTGTCGTACTCTCCATCGAAAAGGGTACGGGCTCCAGATGCGGGTTGATCTCGCTCAAGATCCGCGCCGCTTTTTCCGAGTCCAGCTTTTGCCAGTCCTCTGTCATGTGTATGATCAGCCCCGCCCCATAAACTTGTTCCGGCGATTAATATCCGGCCCTCCATCCTAGCGCAGAACGAATTGGGCTGAAAAGCACGATGTTGCACGCGGGCAATGTGGATAACCCTATGGATAAGCCTGTGCCACATTCCGGGGGCTGAAAACCGACGGGATAACTTGCCGAGTCAAAACAAGGGCCTGACTCGTTATTCATGGGATGGACTCCGGAATAGCAAAACGGGGATAAGTTTTGTTTACGGAATCAAACCTGTTATCCCCATGACTCACAAAACCCGAATCTTTATGGGATTCCAGTAGAGAAGGGCGCGCCATCCGCGAGTTTTGCACAGCTGTGGAAGATTTTGGCGGAAAAGCGCCTGTTGGAAAAAACGGTATAGAGATTCAATCCCCGTTTTTCCCCTGTCCTACAGACTCCAACTACTTAAGAATATACTTATATATATGTTAGGTTTTCCGGACCGCCTGTTTTAAACCAAGGCGTCGCCTTTTCCGTCAGCAGAATAACAGGGCATTCATGACTACAGTTACAGCACAGCGCACACAGGCCGCCAAACCGCTTCTGGATGTGTTGAACGGCAATGCAGCGACATCCAGCCCGCCTTTCTGGCTGATGCGTCAGGCAGGGCGCTACCTGCCCGAATACCGCGCGCTGCGCAAAACCGCCGGCGGCTTTCTGGATATGTGCTTCAATCCTGAATTCGCAGCCGAAGTAACGCTGCAGCCGCTGCGTCGTTTCGATATGGACGCCGCGATTATGTTTTCCGATATTCTGGTTATTCCCTATGCGCTCGGGCAGAAGCTGGAGTTTCTGGAAGGCGAGGGGCCGTGCCTCGGTCCGCTGGATGTCAATGCTTTGCAGTTTGATGATTCAAAGCTGGCACCGGTTTATGAAACCCTGCGCCGTTTGAAAACCCAGCTGGCCGCCGAGAAGACCCTCATCGGCTTTGCCGGAGCGCCCTGGACGATTGCCTGCTACATGGTGCAGGGCAAAGGTGACGGCGCGTTTAACGAGGCGAAGAAATTCGCCTATGCGAAACCCGACGCCTTCGATGCGCTCATCAACCTCATCACGGATGCCACAACACAGTATCTTATCAATCAGGTACGAGCCGGCGCAGATGCCATGCAGTTGTTTGACAGCTGGGCAGGCTTGCTGCCAGAGCCGTATTTTACGCGCTGGGTGATCAAGCCCGCACAAAAAATCCGCGCCGCATTGAAAGCGGCTTGCCCCGATTTGCCCGTCATCGGCTTTCCGCGCGGCGCCGGTGCTTTGTATAAATTCTATGCCGAACAAACCGGCATGAATGCTGTCGGCCTTGATACACAGGTGCCGCTCGACTGGGCGGTGCAAACGCTGCCGAAAAATATCTGCCTGCAGGGAAATCTTGATCCCGTGCTGCTGCTCACCGGCGGCGATGCCTTGAAGGAAAATACCGAGAGCATTTTACGCACCATGCGCGGGCGGCCGTTTATTTTCAACCTCGGTCATGGCGTTATCAAAGAAACACCGCCGGAACATGTGGCGCAGCTTTCCGCCATCATCAAGGGCTTCCAGCCATGAAAACAGCCGTTGTCCTCATGAACCTTGGCGGTCCGTCGCAGCAGTCGGATATCAAGCCGTTTCTGACGAATTTCTTCATGGATAAAAATATCATCGCCGTGCCCAAACCGCTGCGCTGGCTGATTGCGCGTTACATCGCCCATACCCGCAGCAAGGGCGCTGCCAAAACTGCCTATGCCGAACTCGGCTATAAATCACCGCTGCTGGAAAATTCGCAAGCGCAGGCCGCAGCCCTGCAAAAAGCGCTGGACGCCAAAGGCATTGCCGCTAAAACTTTTGTCTCCATGCGCTACTGGCACCCGCTGGCGGCGGAAACAATTGCCGAAATTAAAGACTACGGCGCAGACCGCATCATCCTGCTGCCGCTCTATCCGCAATTTTCCACCACCACCACCGGATCTTCGGTTGAAGATTTTTTAGCGGCGCAGAAATCACCCGCTATCCCCGTGACCTCTATCGGCTGCTACCCGCTGCTGCAGGGGTTTATTGATGCCTCCGCCGAAAATATCAAAGCCGCGCTGGCAAAAGCACCCGCAGGCACAAAAGTTTTGTTCTCCGCCCACGGCTTGCCGGAAAAAATCATTGAAATCGGCGATCCCTACCAGATGCACTGCGAAAAATCCGCCGCCGCGATTGCCGAAGCCGCAGGGCTTGCCGCAGACGCATGGGAAATTTGCTACCAGTCGCGCGTCGGCCCGTTGAAGTGGATCGGCCCGTCGACAGAGGAAACCTTGCAGAAGGCGGCACGGGAAAAAACGCCCGTTATTCTCTATCCCCACGCTTTCGTTTCGGAGCATGTCGAAACGCTGGTGGAAATTGATATCGAATACCGCCACAAGGCGAAAGAATGGGGCGTGCCCTATTTTGCCAAGGCGGAAACCGTCGGCACGCATCCGCTGTTCATCAACGGCCTTGCCGCGCTTGTCGAACACGAATTTCAGGGCCAGGGATACCCGCAAATTTGCGGCGCGGACTTCAAGCGCTGCTTCTGCCGCAATCAACAAAGGAAAGCCGCATGACCGAATTTATCCAGGCGCATTACGACGTCTTCGAGGCGCTGCATGTCGTCTTCGTTATTTCATGGATGGCGGGCATGCTGTACCTGCCGCGGCTTTACGTCTATCACGCCGATGCGGAAAAAGGTTCCGAGCTGTCGGAAACCTTTAAAATCATGGAGCGCAAGCTGCTGCGCGTTATTATCAACCCCGCCATGATTTTTACTTTTATTTTCGGCGGCTGCATGGCCGTGGCCGCGCCGGAAATTTTCCACCAGCCGTGGATGCATGTGAAGCTGACAGCGGTTGTGCTGATGACCGTCTTCCACATCTTCCTCGCCCGCTGGCGGAAGGATTTTTTGAAAGACAAAAATACCCGCACATCGAAATTCTACCGCAAGGTTAATGAAATCCCGGCGGTGCTGATGATCATCATCGTCTTCATGGTCATCGTGAAGCCGTTCGGCGGCTAATCAGGGCTGGAAACCGCCGGCTTTGCGCGGTTTCGGGTTCAGCCTTTGCAGCATTTCTTCACGTTCTGCCGCGGTATTGAAGCTGATATTGATTGAATCAGGATAATGGTTCTGGTGCAGCTTCTGCGGCTTCAGGCGCAGCAATTTTTTGCCGCTCTTTTCATCATCGTGAAAGGAAACCGAACCGATATCTTCCTTGGTGATAAAAATCGCGCGCTCTGCCGATGACAGGTCGATCAGGTCGGGGTTGCCGCTGGCAGCGATTTTTGCAAAATCAAGCCGCGCCTTGCGGCTTGCCTCCTTCGCCAATACATGCGCTTCCGCAAAAATTTCATTCAGGTTGCGGGTATCTTCGCCGCCTTTATAAATCTCGTTGGCGATCTTGTTCACATCTGCCGCCGGTATCTGCACATCAAGGCTGCCGGAGCCTTCGAAATCAACATTCACCTGATAACCGTCATCACGCACCTTCACGACCGATGCCGTGTCGATATACAGCATCTGCGCGCCGGACCAGCGCGCCTCCGCAATATCCGGCGTGAAGGTTTTGAGGTTTTTAACCGCGCTCACCGTATTCATCAGCTCTTCCAGATCGGCGGGCTCGGTGCCGTAGCTTTCTTCCCAGCCCACGCCGCGCACGCCAACGATGGTGCCGATTTTACCGTCCTTGCCGGGCTTGCTCACCGTGGCGAAAGTCACCGCCTCGGGGTTGATGTAGTGGACGTATTCTTTGTAGGAATCGTTATCTGCCGGCCAGCGGACGGGGAATTTCACCATCGGCACGCCGGCTTCGCGCAGTTTGGCAACGGCAGTTGTGGCATCCAGGTTAAAGCTGTCGGCGTTCAGCCAGGCCAGTTGGCCTTTGCTGTTATAAATGCTTAACTCGTTCTTTTCCTTGCCGTTTTCCATGCTGATATGGTGGTGCAGGCCGGTGATATCGTCGCTGTCGACGAAATAGGGCTGGGCTTCATCGGGGGCAATATTGACGAGCGGCATAAAAATCTCCTTCAAGGTAATGGGCGGCATCCTCCTGCCGCGCCGCCAATATGTCAATACGCCGATAAAGCTATTTTACCGAATAATCCAAGTTGACATACATCGGGCGGTTTGCTACATTGCCTCTCATCAAGCCTTCATCAAGGTTGGCCCTTGTCTTCAAAGGGTTCTCCCGCCGCGGTTATTATCCGCCGGCGCCTCTCCCGGAAAAACATCTCCAGAATCAGCATTCGGCATTCGCATCCCTTAAAAATTCAAAATCAACTTCATCCTTAAAACCGCCATCCGGCAAAAGCCCTAAAAGGGTTTCTAAAAAAACGAAAGAACATCTCAGTGGTCCAGCGCAAACGTCATTCCTCCGGTCATCAGGGTTCTGGTGGCGGCAACTTCCAGGGCGGCAACGGCAATCATGGCGGCAACCCCATGGACGCCCCCCACCCCGAAGTGACGGCCGAGGAAGAGGCCGCAGCAGCCAAGCGCGACCCCAATGCCAAAATCATGGACCTTGATGAACTGAAACTCAAATCTCCCGCCGATCTTCTCGCCTATGCCGAAAGCCTAGGCCTTGAGAACGCATCCACCATGCGCAAGCAGGAAATGATGTTTGCGATTTTGAAACGCCTGGCGGAGCAGGATATTCCTATCTCCGGCTCCGGCGTGCTGGAAGTGCTGCAGGACGGCTTCGGCTTCTTGCGCTCCCCTGAAGAAAACTACCTGCCGGGCCCCGACGATATCTACGTCTCCCCCTCGCAAATCAAGCGCTTCGGCCTTCGCACCGGCGATACCGTTGAAGGCGAAATCCGCGCGCCGAAAGACAACGAGCGTTATTTCGCGCTGCTCCGCGTCAACCAGATCAACTTCGAAAGCCCCGAAAGCCTTCGTCACCGCATCAACTTTGACAACCTGACGCCGCTTTATCCCGACCGCAAGACCAAGCTGGAGCTGGATGACCCGACGCAAGGCATGCAGCAAAAGCAGGGCAAGCACAACAAAACCTCGCAGGTGCAGCTGCAGCGCGTGATTGAACTCGTCTCGCCGCTCGGCTTCGGCCAGCGCGCGCTGATCGTGGCGCCGCCGCGTACCGGCAAAACCGTCATGATGCAGAACATCGCGCATTCGATTGAAACCAACCACCCCGGCGTCTACCTCATCGTGCTCCTCATCGATGAACGTCCTGAAGAAGTGACGGATATGGCGC
>JBBQWK010000004.1:0-19328 GCA_038210695.1 Alphaproteobacteria bacterium | reverse complement strand
GTAGATTTGCGCGGAGTCATAAGCGCGGCGCTCATACAGCAGCGTGGCAAGGTCAAACAGCGCCACTGCCGCGCCGTCTGCCGCGCGGGTGATATTGGGTGCAGGCTTCAGGTTCATCGCATTGGCAAAGGGGTTTGACGGGTAAAGCTTCGCAATGCCGGCATAGATGCTGCGCGTGATATCTGGCTGGTTGTTGCGCTGGAAGAAATTGGCGGCGAGGATGGCGGAGTTCAAAGTCAGGCCTTCCGCCATGGCTTTCTTGTAATGCTCGGCTGCGGCTTTCGGGTTGTTAGAGAGTTCTTCCATCAGCGCGGCGTGGACATGATAGGTCGGATCATTCTCGCCGGAGTTCTGCTTCAGCAGCTTCAGCGCCTTCGCCTTGTCGCCCATGCCGGTATAGGCCCAGGCGAGCAGGAGGGGCTTGGTGTACTGGCCGAAACCATCATCCGGCAGCTGGCTGATGTAGGTGGCGGACGCCTTGAAATTGTTTTTCGCCAGCGCGTCGCAGGCAAGGTAGATAGCGGCGAGGTCGGAATTTTCCTGGTCGCTCAAAACTTTTTCCGCAAGGTCATGTGCGCGGTCATACTGCATGGAGCCGACGGAGAGCAGAAACGCGCGTTGTTCCAGCAGCGCGTTGTCAGGGTCGAATTCAATCACGGCGCTCATATAATCCTGCGCCGATTCCCAATCCTGCTGGCCTTGCGCAAAACGGCCCGAGAGATAATTGCCGGACAGCGTTGTTGCCGCAGGCAGGGCAACGGGAAGTCGCGGGGAGGTGGCAATAATGGTGCCGGCGGGAACAGAGATGTCGCCGTTCGCGGCTTTGCCTTGTGAATGGACGCCAAGCGTGATGAGGGAAGCGAGGAGGAGAGCGCATAAAAAACGGTACAATTTCACGGGCCAATTCCTTTACATATATAAAGTCACCATTCAGCGCCAAAAACCGCTAAAGGCCTATTCCCCTAAGTACACTTTCGCATAGACAGGTTAACAACTCGTGAGCGGGAAAGTTGGCCCCACAATCAACTATTTTTGAAACTAAATTACGCTGCACTGCAACAAAACTGCCTTAATAATCCAATAATTTGCATTTATTGCTCATAATATTGTCCTGAGCAGCATTTTGTCCATTGCCAAGAGTCACCTTGTGGCGCACCATTTCCGGAAATTTACCGCTGTCCAGAATCAAACCCCGATAAGGGCTAAAGGCGCGCATGTTCAAGAAGCTCACGCAGATTTTCAATTCCGCGACCGAACTGCAGCGCGCGGCCATGCAATACGGCAACCTCGCCATGAGCTGGCCGCTTGTTAAAACCTCCCTGCCGAAGGGTGATGGCCATCCGGTTATTTTCCTGCCGGGGTTCCTCACCTCTGATGCCTTTACCTTTCCGCTGCGCACGCGCGTTGAAGAACAGGGCTTCAAGACCTATGGCTGGGACAACGGTTTCAACCTCGGCTTTGATGAAAAAACCGCGCAGCACTTGAAAAAGCGCCTGCAGGATGTGTTCGAAGAAAACGGCGGGCAGAAAGTTACGCTCGTCGGTCACAGCCTCGGCGGTGTTTACGCGCGCGAACTCGCGCGCGAATTCCCGGAGATGGTGCGCAGCGTCATTACCCTCGGTACGCCCTTCGGCATGCTGCAGGACCCTGCCGCCGCAACCTCCGAACGTCTCGATAAAATTTACCGCATGTTCCAGCCGGCCTCCGTCGACAAGCAGATCGACGATATCGGCGCGCGCGGCCTGACCCCGCCGCCGGTGCCGACAACTTCCATGTTCTCCCGCGACGACGGTGTTGTGGACTGGAAAGCGGCGCTGAACCCGAAAATGCCCGAAACCGAAAATATCGAAGTCTACGGCAGCCACATGGGCATGACGATGAGCGCACTCACCATCGCCGCCGTCATCGACCGCCTTGCGCAAAAGGAAGGCGACTGGAAGCCTTTCGACAAGGCGAAGTACACCATGCTGATGTATCCCGCCGGTGCAAACGACAACCAGCTGCCCGGCAACCCCGGCTGGAAAGCAACGCCGCAATCGCCCAGCCTCTTCCGCGATAAAAAGCCGAAGCCTTAAAACTTCTTAACCTGACAGAATTCTTTAATCGGTTGAGGTTCCTGGCTTGGCTCGATGGAAAAACCTTTATATTCGCTACACTTTTCAATCGTGCTCATTCCAAAATTGACGAAAATACTGTCTCTGCTTTCGGTCTTCTCATCGCAACCTCCGCCGGCTTCTATCCTTGAAACGACGACGTCATCCATTTTTATTATGATCGTTGCTGATTCCACTCCGCTGCAAAATCCGCCATCCTCCGGTGAATGATAGTCGGCCACATAAGCGGTCAACGTATGGTGCTGTTTATCACTGTCAAAATGGCATGTAGATAGCGCAGTATTGTTTGCGCTTCTTATATTCTCTATAAATTTGGACAGCAGAAATATACCATCTGATTTCTCTATGCGCTCCAATGCTGCTGGTGTTGATTTTTCAACCCCCGGCAAATTGTATTCAGAAAATGTTTTAATAGAAAATAGGCCCATGTTTGGTACGCAATGAACCTCGACGAAGGAAAAATATTCGTCTGCGTGCGCTTTATCAGCTGAAAAGCACAGAGCGTGTATCGCCATAGCAATATAGACGAAATAGCGTCTCACAGATGTAATCCTTTGGTAGCAATAAACTCACATATTTGAATAGTTCGGCCCGCCGCCGCCTTGCGGGACGGTCCAGTCGATGTTCTGGCTGGGGTCTTTGATGTCGCAGGTTTTGCAGTGAACGCAGTTCTGCGCGTTGATCTGGAACTTGGGCTTTCCGTCCGGCCCGTCAATCACTTCATAGACGCCGGCAGGGCAGTAGCGCTGCGCAGGCTCCGCCCATTCGGGCAGGTTCACCTTAATCGGAATAGACGCGTCGCGCAGCTTCAGGTGGCAGGGCTGGTCTTCTTCGTGGTTGGTGTTGGAGATAAAGACGGAGGACAGGCGGTCAAAAGTCAAAACGCCATCCGGTTTTGGGTAGTCGATTTTTTTGGAATCTTTCGCCTTGTCCAGTTGGTTCCAGTCCGCATGGTTCTTGAGCGTCCAGGGTGCTTTGCCGCGCAGGAATACGGTATCGATCGCGGAATAAATAAAGCCCATGACGAACCCCCAGCGGAAGCTCGGGCGGATGTTGCGGACTTTATGCAGCTCGGTGTAGAGCCAGCTTTTTTCAAACTTCTCGCGGTAGGTCGGGCATTCCTTGGTGGAAGGATCGCCGGCGGTGAACATTTCATTTAAAGCTTCGGCCGCAAGCATGGCGGATTTCATCACCGCATGCGTGCCCTTGATTTTGGGCGTGTTGAGGAAGCCTGCGGTATCCCCCACCAGCAATCCGCCGGGGAAGGTGAGTTTAGGAAGGGACTGCAAACCGCCTTCCGAAATCGCGCGCGCGCCGTAGCTGACGCGTTTTGCGCCCTCAAGGAAGTCGCGCACAAACGGGTGCGTCTTGAAGCGCTGCATTTCGCTAAACGGCGAGAGGTAGGGGTTGGAATAATCAAGACCCGTCACAAAGCCAATCGAGACAATGTTATTTTCCCAATGGTAGAGCCACGAACCGCCGTAGGTTTTTGAATCCATCGGCCAGCCGGCAGTATGGATAACAAGTCCCGGCTTGAATTTCTCAGGCTTGATCTCCCACAATTCCTTGACGCCAAGACCATAGGTTTGCGGGTTGGCATCTTTGCGCAGGTTGAATTTCTTGAAAAGAGTTTTGGTGAGGGAGCCGTGACAGCCTTCCGCAAAAATCGTCTGTTTGGCATGCAGCTCCATGCCGCGCTGGTAGGCGGCGGTGTGCTCGCCGTTTTTGCCAATGCCCATGTCACCCGTGGCAACGCCTTTGACTGAGCCATCATCGTTGTACAAAACTTCCGCCGCGGCAAAGCCCGGATAAATCTCGACGCCCAAGCCCGTCGCTTGTTCGCCCAGCCAGCGGCAGAAGTTGCCAAGGCTGGCGATGTAGTTGCCCTTGTTGTGCATGGGCGGCGGCAGCGGCAAGCGGATGGCCTTGGTTTTGGTCAGGAAATAAAAACGATCGTCATTGGGCTCCACTTTCAGCGGCGCGCCTTTTTCCTTCCAGTCGGGAATAAGCTCGTTCAGCGCACGCGGCTCGATCACTGCGCCGGACATGATATGCGCGCCAACTTCGGAGCCTTTTTCCAGCACGCAGACATTTAAGCCTGCGTTCAGCTGCTTGAGGCGGATGGCAGCGGTGAGGCCCGAGGGACCTGCGCCAACGATGACGACGTCATAGCTCATGACGTCGCGGGCGGGCAGGGAGGCCGGAAGGGCGGGGTTATCAGTATCCATAATTCAAATCCTTTGTCATTCTTCCGAAAGGCTAATATAGCTTCCCGCCAAAAGCGATAGTTCCTTTGACTCTGGTGGCGGCCCTCCGTTACCTTTTGCACATCAGGTTTAAAGGACGCTATGGCGCTGGACGATGATTATAACGCGGCTGAACTGCTGCAATGGTACGCCGATGTCGGCGTGGACGAAGCCATGGGCGATGCGCCCGTGGACCGCACCAAGCTGGTCGAAAAACCGGCTGTTGTTGCCTATGCCCCGGCCGCAGCGCCACTGGCGCCCGTCAATTTTGCCCAGCCGTCCACAACGGCTGCCCCTGTGGCGGATGCCGGCCCGGGGTCTTTCGAGGCCTTGGGGGATGCAAGTTCCCTTGCCGCCGGTGCCAAGACGCTGGATGAATTAAGGGCTGCGCTCGACGGCTTCAAGGCCTTGGCGCTCAAGCGCACCGCCACCCAGATGGTCTTTTCGGACGGCAACCCCGCCGCCAAGGTCATGCTCGTCGGCGAAGCCCCCGGGGCGGACGAGGACCGCATTGGCCGTCCCTTCGTCGGGGTTTCCGGCCAGCTGCTCGACCGCATGATGGGCGCGATCGGCCTCAGCCGTGACGAGTCTATATATATAAGTAACCTCATCAACTGGCGCCCGCCCGGCAACCGCGATCCGTCCGATGCCGAAACGGCCTTAAGCCTGCCCTTCATCCAACGGCATATCGAGCTGGTGAAGCCGGAGGTAGTGCTGTTCGTCGGCGGTGTTTCCGCCAAGGCGCTGCTGCAGACGAAAGACGGCATCACCAAGCTGCGCGGCCGCTGGCAGGAATACCAGACACCGGGGCTGGAGAAGCCCATCGCCGCCATGGCAATCTTCCATCCGGCGTATCTGTTGCGTTCTCCGCAGCAGAAGGCGCTGGCTTGGGCAGACCTGCAGAAAGTGCGAAAAAAGCTGCGGGAATTGGGGATTCTGCCGCCTGCGGCTTAAGCGAGTCGGGCTGCTGATTCGCATGTATATTCCATAATCATAATTTTTGGACTGTGGATAAGGTACTGTAATAAACTCTCAATTTCTATAGTTATGGAAATATTTGCCAAGAACTTTTATTTGCGCTATCGGTTCATACATCTTCGGCACTGGCGATTGAACAGAATAAGGCTAACGGATTTTGGACACCTTACCAAAACGAAGACATCTTTTTGGCATCCTCGGTATCGCACTTGCGCTTTCAGGCGCGGGCTCTGCGGTGGCCGTGGGCTTGCCCGTTGCCGTGAAGAAGCCTGCGCTTCACGCGGCAAATAACCATGTCTCGTTTATCCTTGGCATCCACCCGACCCGCAAGCCGGGGCAGGTGGCCGCGGCGAAACCCGCTACCGCCCCGCATGTCTTTGCCGCCAATAGCGCCATGCGCCCTGAAAATCCGGCGACGATGACACCGCTACTCGTTAGCGCTGAAGCCACACCCGCCGTGGCCGATAAAGAGCCGTCTTTGCTGACGCGTATGTTCAGCCACCTCGGCTCCGGCCGCCGTCTGACGGAGGAAGACGCCGCCCGCTACGCGCATATCTTCGCGTTTCAGGATGTGGGTGATTTCACCAAGGCGAATGCCGAAATTGAGAAGCTGAGTGACTCCCGCCTGATGGGCCAAGTGCTGTACCAGCGCTATGTGCATCCCGATTATGCCGCCAGCTATAAAGAACTGGCCGACTGGATGAAGCGCTATGCCGACCTTCCGGGCGCGCCGCGCATTGCGGAACTGGCATTGAAGAAAAAAACCAAGGGCGCGGAAAGCTTCCCCGCCGCCAAAATCGGCAAGGGCGTTTACAGCCGCCATGACTTTGACGTCGGCCAGCTGGCACAGCCCTATATGGGCGAGCAGGAACATACCCCCCGCCAGCGCGATATCATCCGCGCGATCAACCTTTCCGTGTCGGAAAGCCCGAGCGTCGCGCTGAAACGCCTCGAGACCGATGAGGCGAAGAAAATTTTTGATGCCGGCGAATATGACTCGCTGCGCGCCAATATTTCGTCGTCGTACTTCTACAATGGCAAGGTGGAGAAAGCGTATGAGCTCGCCTCCGCTTCCGCCAACCGCTCCGGCAAAGATGTGCCGCTGGCGGGCTGGATCGGCGGGCTTTCCGCATGGCAGATGGGCAAGTACGACACCGCCGCCAAATATTTTGAAATGACCGCGAATTCAACGCGCACGTCGGCGTGGATGTCCGCCGCCGGTTCCTACTGGGCGGCGCGGTCTTACCTGCGCTCCCGCCAGCCGCAGAAGGTCAGCTACTGGCTGCACCGCTCCGCCAATTACCCGCGCACCTTCTACGGCATTATCTCCATGAAGGCGCTTGGCATGGAACAGGCAAAGTTCAACTGGACGGTGCCGGAGCTGACGGACAATCACGTGAAAGCCCTCTCGACACTGCCCGCCGGCAAACGCGCCCTCGCGCTGGTCGATGCCGAACGGCCGGATTTGGCCGAGCAGGAACTGCGCCAGATGAACCCCGGCGACAACGATGTGCTGCAGGAAGCCATGATGGCGCTGGCGAATGACAATGGCATGCCGGCGCTGGCGATGCGCATGGGCTCCACCTTCAAGTCGCGTGCGGGACAGTTGTATGACGCTGCGCTCTACCCCGATGTGCCCTGGACGCCGGAGCGCGGCTTCCGCGTTGACCGCGCGCTGGTATATGCCTTCATCCGTCAGGAATCAAAATTTGATCCCTCCGCCAGCAACAAATCATCCGGCGCTGTCGGCCTGATGCAGCTGATGCCGGAAACCGCCAAGCACGTGGCGCATCTCTACAGTGAAAATCTGGCGCATGACCGCCTGCAGGACCCGCGCATCAACATCGACCTCGGCCAGAAATACCTGGCGGAGCTGCTGCGCAATGAATATGTCGGCAACAACCTGTTCAAGCTGGCGGTCGCCTATAACGCCGGCCCCGGCAAGCTTGCCCGCTGGGAACAGTCGGCGCGTTACGCCGATGACCCGTTGCTGTTCATCGAAAGCATTCCCGTTGCCGAAACGCGCATTTTTGTGGAGCGTGTGCTGGCGAATTACTGGATCTACCGCATCAAGTACCATCAGGGCACCGACAGCCTTGATAAGGTGGCGGAAGGCGACTGGCCGATTTATCTGGCACAGGACATGCGCAAAGGCCCGCGCCTTGCCACCGCCAGCGACGTTCTGGCGCGCTAAACCTAACGTATAATATTGGCGGCTATTCGCCGCGAAGCAACAATTGACATAATTATTGACCTTTCGCGCAATATTTGGTATGATGCAATTTCATTCCAATTCGCGAAAGCAGGATATGGCGGCAGATACCACCCAGCTTCTGGCCGAGATTGACGGACTCAAGGCGGCTTTTGACAAAGCGGCCAATGACGCCTCGCGCCTCACCTTCGCCGAACGCCTGAAGGCGCGCGATAAAACAGAAGAATTCATGATCTACCACCGCGCCGGCGACGATCTGATCGCGGCGCGCAATTTTGTCGCCAACGGCAACACGTCGAAGGCAGCGGAAAAGCTTGGCACGCTTGCCTCCACTTTCGCCGCCCATGCGCAAAGCTTCCGTGCGCGTGAAAAATTCCTGCCCGTACCGACTTATAGCCGCAAAACAATTTTCGCCGCGCTTGCCGCGAAGGTGCAGAAATTCAAAGACCCCGACTTCGAGCGCCACAAGGCCGAAGCCAAAGCCCGGGTCGATGTGCTGCAGGAAGCGCAGCGCATGTCGACCCTCTCGAAACAGGTTTCCGCCGTGCAGTTGAAAATAGGGCAGGGATAAATGACAGATGTCGCGAGCATCAGCGCCTTCGCCCAAAGCCTCGTGCGAATCCCGAGCCAAGGCGGCATTGATTCCCCTGACAAGATTATTGCCGAGACCTTGAAATTCGGCGCCGAACACGGCATCACCTTCCACCAAATTCTGGACGACAAGCAAAACCCCGTCGCCCTTGTCTGCGAAATCAAGGGCGCGCACCCCGGCAAGACTTGGGCGCTGAACGCAACGCTGGATACGGCGCCGGTGGGTGATGTCTCTCTCTGGCACAAGCAGGCACCTTTTTCCGGCGAAATTCGCAACGGCCAGCTGTATGGCCGCGGCGCGGCAGATTCAAAAATCGGCGTCGCCATTTTCTCCCACCTCGCGGCGGAGCTGGCGACGAAGCAGAAAGACATGCATGGCAACATGCTGCTGATACTGGATGCGGACGAGCATACCGGCACCTTCGGCGGCATCAAGGCTGCGATGGAAGCGGGCTACAAGCCCGATGGCATCATGATCGGCTATGCGGGCGATGACAAAATGGTCGTCGGTTCCCGCGGCTTCTCCCGCTATGAAATTGTCATGACTGGCAAATCGGCGCATAGCGGTGCATCCGCACCGGCGTTCGATAACGCGCTGGTACGCCTTGCCGGCATCGTCAGCGAATTGACCCTGCACCAGCCGCAGCAGCCGGAGGGTGACACCTTCCCGCGCCCGCCAAAGCTGACCGTCACCGGCATGGAAGCCGGCGATGGTTTTTCCGTGGTACCCAGCAAGGCGACGGCGAAGATCGACGTGCGCCTGACCCCCGCCTTTAATGAAGCCGCCGCCGACCGCCATATTCGCGATACGGTGCTGCTGAACGACCTGATAAACAAAGTGCCGGACGCGCGCCGTACGGAAGTGCGTAAAGTATCGTCGGAGCCTGCATACCTGACGCCGGAAGATTCCGAGTTGCGCACGGCGCTCCGTGAATCCATCGCCGAAATTACCGGCCAGCCGATTGGCGAGCATGTCTCCGGCCCGTCCAATATCGGCAACTATATGGCGAAGCACGGCATTGAGGTGACATCCGGTTACGGCGTGCCGTCCAAAAACATCCATGCGCCGAATGAGCTGGCTGACCTGAAGTCCGTCGATAAAGTTTATCGCTCCTACCGCGCGGCGATGCAGAAGCTTCTCAAGCTCTGAAATTTTATTTGACAGAATCACCCCAAGTTTGATATAAAATAATTACGCAATGTGCATCTTCGCGGGACAGGTGGTTTTCCACTTAAGTTTGGCATTTCACGCCTGTCATCAAACCGCGCACAACCTGCAAAAACAGCCTCGTTACATCGGTCGCGAATAATTCGCCGATCCATTGACGGGCTGTTTTTTGAAAAGGTTCGGCACATGGCGCTTCCCGTTTCATCATTGCAGATTTCCCCCGGCGGCGTTCTCGCGTCCGCCGCGTTCCGCTTTTTCATCGCATGGAGGGCCTAACCATGAACGCGACTTTGAAAAAATCACTGCTCGGGTTCGCCTTCGCTTCCGCCGCGCTGCTGACGGGCTGCAGCAGCAGCCCGAAAGAAAAGACGGAAAAAATTCCGTCGGAGGCGGAAATGCGGCAATCCGCCCATGTGCTGTACGGCACCTATAACCTTGAGGTGGTGTCTGATCAGCACTGTTCCGTCTCGACAGAGGTTTATAATAACAACTGCGGTTTCGAGCTGAAAAAAAAGCAGGATGACGGCTTTATCTATTTCGCGACTTATTACCCGCGCCAGCCCGACCTGAACATCGGCGGCTGCAGCTTCGCCGGAAACGATCTTGGCAAAAAGAACGCCGATGCCGCGCAGGATGCCTATGCGCAGCACATGCGCGCAAAATTCAACGAACTGGGCTTTGCCGTCAGCGGCAGTTTCTCAAGCCCCGGCGTGCGCCTCGCCGTCATGGGCGGCAATTGCGAGCAGTATACCGAAGCGCGATACGTGCTGCGCTCCAACGACCGCATCTACACCGCGCAATACGGCGAAACCTATCACTTCAACAACGCCCGCGTCAGCGATGCCACGGTATCGGCGCTTGAGCCGCTGGACCGCCTGCCGATCATTGCGAAGCGTACAGAGACGGCAAGCAATGATACCAGCGCAACCGGTGGCGGCGAAGGCACCGCGCACCGCCAGAAGTCAGACGACAGCAATATCTGCGTCGGTCTTTGCACGGGGCCGCATATCGACCTGCGCACCGGCAAAGTTAATCTTTCGGGCACCAGCACGGGCCCCGGCTACAAGCTGAAATAGAAGTACTGGACCAACTGGATACCGGCTGCATGTACACCAGATGCAGCCGGTCTTTTTTAAAAAGTCCGATGGAGTAAAAAAAATGAACCGGATATTGAAAAAATCCCTGCTCGGCGCGGCCTTCCTGTCCGTGACCGCGCTCGCCGGTTGCCGCGGCGATAAACCGCAAGCGAAAGCCGATGATAAACCGGTGCATTATTATACCGAGGCGGAAATTACAAAATCCGCCACCGAAATTTACGATAAAAAAGGCATGAACGTCCTTCCCGGCACATGCACCTTAAGCTCCAATGGCTACACCAGCGACTATTGCGATTTTTCGCTGGAGGCGAAAGTTGATGACGGCATCCGCTATGCCGTGCGCTTTTCCGCGCCGAAAAATACCAGCTCCGGCATGACCTGTACCTTGCGTGACGACAGCAAGGTTTCCGATGCGCTGGATACGGCGGCGGAAAAAGCCTTCAACAATTCGGCGCGCGTCAAATTCAGCCGCCTCGGCTTCGCGATGCTCGACCCGCTGCAGGACCCCGACGTCAATTACAACGTCTTTACCGATGGGGTCTGCGGCCAGACGACCTCCGCGACGTTCCTGCTGAAGCAGGGAGGCAGGCTTTATACCGCCGACTATACGCAAGACTATAGCTATAGCGATCACGCAGGCACAGGCGGCAGAGTTGAAAATATTACGGCCGTAGGTAAAAAGCCAAGGGTGGAAGAAGATGAAACAGATGCCGCCGCCAACGATGATGACACACCGGCGCAGGCGCGCCAGCAACGGGATACCCCTTCCAAATCCGCCGAAAGCAAAATCTGCGTCGGCGCCTGCATTGGCCCACACATCGATTTGCAGACCGGCAAAGTGCAGTTGTACGGCAGCGGCCCTGGTTACAAGCTGAAATAGCACCAAATTTTAAACACCGGAAAGCGAGGAAAAAAAATGAACCAGTTCTTGAAAAAATCACTGCTTGGTGCGGCATTCCTTTCCGCGACACTGCTGGCGGGCTGCCGTGGTGCCAAGACTGCCGCGAATGCAGATAATGCCGGAAAGCAGGTTCTTCCATTCACGCAAGAACAGGCGATACAAAACGCCAAGGAGCTGTATGCAAAAAAGGATGTGACGGTGACCAGCCCCGATTGCAGCCTCTATTCCTTAAGCGGCTATATCGGCACCTGCGATTTTGCAGCATTGGCGAATAAGGATGACGGCATAATTTACCGGCTGCGGTTTAATGCCGATACGAACAAGGGTGCATACATCGCCTGCGCGATACGCGAGGCCAGCAAGCCGGGAGAAGAGTTGGGCAGTCTTGCCGATAAAGCATTCCAGTCAGCCGCCCGCGCCAAATTCACGCGCCTTGGCTTCACCGTCGGCGAAACGTTAAATCCGCCTGTGGTCGAATACAGCATATTCACGGACGGCCTTTGCGGGCGCGAGACCAATGCGACCTTCCTGATGAAACAGGACGGCACGCTGTATACGGGCGCTTACAGGCAAACCTACAGCCTCAGCGAACGCAACGCCAACCCCGGCACGGTCGGAGAAATTTCCGCACTCGGCAAACAAATCACCGCCGCGCCGGCCGCCAGCGTACTGCGGCAGAAAGAAACGCCAGTAACTTCGGCGCCCGCCCGCAACGATGAAGAATACAAACCCCCGCAAACCCTGCAAGACAACTTGTGCTTCGGGTCATGCGTCGGCCCGCATGTCGACCTTTCCACCGGAAAAATCGAAATGTTCAGCGCCGGGCCCGGGTACAAGTTTTAATTATCCAGCAGAAAGAATATCGCACAGCCGCTTGTGCAGCGGCTTGTCGCCGCAGGCAATGACCTCGACGCCCTCGAAGCTGGGCTCCAGCGGCAGGGGCTTGCCTTGCCAGTCGGTGATGATACCGCCGGCGTTCTCGACAATGGGGATCAGCGCGGCATAATCGTGCAGCTTCATGTAGCCTTCGACCACGCCATCCAGCCAGCCGCCGGCCAGCTGGCCGTAGGAATAGCAATCACCACCGTACAGCGTAAAGCCGGTTTCCTGTTTCAGGTAGCTGTAGAATTTCAGGTATTCTTCCAGATCAAACATGTCGGGGCCGGTGGTGGCGACATTGGCGATTTTAACATCGGGGCAGGGGCGAACTTTGACCGTCTTGCCGTTCAGCTGGGTGCCGTGGCCATTGGCGCCAATCCAGCGCTCGCCCGTAATCGGCTGGTCGAGGATGCCCAGCACCGCCTCGCCGTTGTGCACAAGGCCGATCAGGATGCCGAACAGCGGGCGGCCGGTCGCAAAGGCCTTGGTGCCGTCGATGGGGTCCAGCACCCAGAGGTAGCCGGATGTGCCTTTGCCGCTACCGAATTCCTCCCCGTGAATGCCGTCATTAGGGCGTTCTGCCGCCAGAATGGCGCGGATGGCCTGTTCGGCCTCGCGGTCGGCAATGGTTACGGGGCTGGCATCTGCCTTGCCGTCGATATGAAAATCGGTGCGGAAATAGCGGCGCACCACAGCCCCTGCGGCATCCGCAAGGCGGTGGGAAAGGGCGATAAGCTCGGGCTGTACGGCTGGTTTTGTCATTGAAATAAACCTATATTTTATGGAATACTATGCGCTCGAAATTATTCCCGCGTTAACGGGAATCCAGTACCGTATCGATGCGCCTAAAATGCACGAACGGCGGCAAAAGGTAAAAGAGGTTTTTTAAGTCATGACCAGCGTCAGCGATATCCGCAAAACATTCCTTGGCTACTTCCAGAAGCACGGCCATGAAGTCGTGCGCTCCAGCCCCCTTGTGCCGCAAAACGACCCAACGATGATGTTCACCAACTCGGGCATGGTGCAGTTCAAGAACGTCTTTACGGGACAGGAAAAACGCCCCTACACCCGCGCCACCACGGCGCAGAAATGCGTGCGCGCCGGCGGCAAGCACAACGACCTTGATAACGTCGGCTTCACCGCCCGCCACCTGACGTTTTTTGAAATGCTCGGCAACTTTTCCTTCGGCGACTATTTCAAGGCGGATGCGATTCCGTTTGCCTGGGAGCTGCTGACCAAGGACTTCGGCCTGTCGAAAGACCGCCTGCTTGTCACCGTCTACCACAACGATGATGACGCGGCCGCCATCTGGAAGAAAGTCACCGGCTTCGGCGACGACAAAATCATCCGCATCCCCACCATGGATAACTTCTGGATGATGGGCGACACGGGTCCTTGCGGCCCCTGTTCGGAAATTTTCTATGACTACGGCGATAAAGTTGCCGGCGGCGTCCCCGGCTCGCCGGATCAGGATGGCGACCGTTATGTCGAAATCTGGAACAACGTCTTTATGCAGTTCGAGCAGCAGCCGGATGGCTCCCGCATTAACCTGCCCAAACCCTCCATCGATACCGGCATGGGGCTGGACCGCATGGCTTCCGTCCTGCAGGGCAAGACCAACGTATTTGATATCGATATTCTCCGCGCCATCCGCGAAGCGGCAGCGAATGAAACTAGGACAGATGTTGACGGCGACAAGAGTGTCTCCCACCGCGTGATTGCAGACCATCTGCGTTCCTCGGCGTTCCTGATTGCGGACGGCGTGCTGCCCTCCAACGAGGGCCGCGGTTACGTCCTCCGCCGCATCATGCGCCGCGGCATGCGCCATGCGCACCTGCTCGGCGCGCAAGACCCCTTGATGTACAAGCTGCTGCCTGTGCTGATGTCGAAGATGGGCGATGCTTACCCTGAACTCCGCGAAGCGGAAGCGCTGATCACCGAAACGCTGAAGCTGGAAGAAACACGCTTCAAGAAAACGCTCGAGAACGGGCTGCACCTGCTGTCGCAGGAAACGGCGAAGCTGGGCTCCGGCCAGAAACTGCCGGGCGATGTTGCTTTCAAGCTGTATGACACCTTCGGCTTCCCGCTTGACCTGACGCAGGACGTGCTGAAGCGCGATGAAAACCGCGAAGTGGATACCGCAGGCTTTGATGCCGCCATGGAAAAAGGCCGCGAAATCGCGCGCAAATCATGGGCCGGCTCCGGCGATGCCGCGACCGAAAAAATCTGGTTTGAAGTGAAGGAAAAAGTCGGCGCCACCGAATTCCTCGGCTACGACAAGGAACGCGCCGAAGGTCAGGTGCTGGCGCTGGTGGATGATAAAGCCGCCGCGGTCAAAACCGTGAATGCCGGCCAGAAAGTTTCCATCATGGTCAACCAGACGCCCTTCTACGGCGAATCCGGCGGCCAGGTGGGCGATCAGGGCAAGATGATTTCCGCCAAAGGCGCAGAGATCGAGATTACCGATACGCAGAAAAAAGCCGGCGGCCTTTTCATTCACGTCGGCGAAGTCAAAAAAGGCACGCTGAATGTTGGCGATGCTGTCGATATGCAGATCAACATCCGCCGCCGCAACGCCGTGCGCGCCAACCATTCGGCAACCCATCTGCTGCACGCCGCGCTCCGCCGCAGCCTTGGCAAGCATGTGTCGCAGAAGGGCTCGCTCGTCAACGACCAGCGCCTGCGCTTCGACATTTCGCAGCCCGTCGCATTGACGCAAGACCAGATTACCGCGGTCGAGCGCGAAGTGAACGAGCGCATCCGCATGAACAGCGATGTGACAACGCGCCTGATGCCGGTGGACGATGCCCGCGCGCTTGGTGCCATGGCGATGTTCGGCGAGAAGTATGACGATGAAGTCCGCGTCCTTTCCATGGGCGGTGTTGACCCCGACGATGCGAAAAAGCATTTCTCCATGGAGCTGTGCGGCGGCACCCACGTGCGCCGCACCGGCGACATCGGGGTATTTAAAATCATCGGTGAAACCGCGCTTGCCGCCGGCATCCGCCGCGTCGAAGGCGTGACGGGGGAGGGCGCACTGCAGTATTTGTCGGAGCAGGAAGACCGCCTTTATAAAATCGCCGATATTCTTAAATCATCGCCATCCGAGGCCGCCAACCGCGTGGAAGCGCTGGTAGGCGACAAGAAGAAGCTGGAAAAAGAAATCACTGACCTTCGCCGGAAACTGGCGGCGGGCGGCGGCGGTTCATCTGCCAATGATTCAAAAGCCATCAACGGCATCAACTTCACCAGCCGCGTGCTGGAAGGCGTGCCGGCGGCGGAGTTGAAACCGCTGGCGGACGAGCTGAAGGCGAAACTTGGCTCCGGCGTCGTCGCGGTTATCTCCGTTGATGAAACGGGCAAGGCCTCGCTCGTCGTGGCCGTTTCGGCGGACCTCACCGGCAAGATCGATGCCGTGAAGCTCGTCAAAATCGGTGCTGAGAAGCTTGGCGGTAAAGGCGGCGGCGGCAGGCCCGATATGGCGCAGGCCGGCGGCCCAGAAGGCAAGATGGCCAATGATGCCGTCGTGGCGATTGAAGCCGCCCTCGCCAGCTAGCTTAAAAACTTAAGGTTTTCCAGCGGCTTATAACCGCTTGCCTTTATTTTTGAAAAGCCGTATAAAATCGGCAAAGACAACCGTATGCCATATAACAGAGGGACTTTAAAAATGGGCGCCAAAGAACGTACACTCTCCATCATCAAACCGGATGCCACCCGCCGCAACCTGACCGGCAAGATCAACTCGAAATTTGAAGACAATGGCCTGCGCATCGTCGGCCAGAAACGCCTGCAGCTGACGCAAGAACAAGCCGGCCGTTTTTATGAAGTCCACCGCGAGCGCCCCTTCTTCGGCGAACTCGTCTCCTTCATGATCTCGGGCCCCGTGGTCGTGCAAGTGCTGGAAGGCACCGACGCCGTCGCCATCAACCGTAAAGTCATGGGCGCGACCAACCCCGCCAATGCCGATGCCGGCACGATCCGCAAGGAATTCGCAGAATCCATCGAAGCGAACTCCGTTCACGGTTCCGACAGCCTCGACAACGCGAAAAAAGAAATCAACTTCTTCTTCGCCGAAACCGAAATCGTCGGCTAATCGATCAGAATGTTTAAAAAAGGCGCTCCGAGAGGGGCGCCTTTTTTTTATGCGTTGATTTAAAAATACGTCTTAACCGCCGACGGCCTTCATCCATTTTTCGACGATGGATCGGGTGTCGTAATAGGTGGGGCGCATTTTGCGGACGATTTCGGCCAGAGGTTCGATGGGGAAGTTTTCCTTGCCCTGACGCTCGAGCCGCGCGCCGAGGTCCGCCAATGCGGTGAGGCCGAAGTTGGAGGTCATGCCCTTGATGTCATGCCCCAGGCCCTGCAGCGCCTTGATGTCCTTCGCCTCCGCCGATTTTTCGGCTCTGCCGATCAGGTCTTCGGTCGTCTGGTAGAGACCGTCCATCATTTCGTCCATCTGGTCTTTGGTGAAGCTGGATTTCAGGCCGCCAAGGACTTCGGTGCTGAACAGCTTCTGCTGCTCGAAAATCGTCATATCTACTGCGGGGGCGGCGGGTGCAGCTGCAGGAGCTGTTGCAGGGGCGGCTTCAGGCGCAGCGGCAACAGGCGGCGTTGTGGGGGCGGCAGCAGCTTGTGCGGCAGGCGCTTGCGTTGTGGCGGCAAGCGACGGGGCGATGGAAGGTGTCGGGCGCGGGGGCGCAGCAGACGGTGCAGCCGCCGGCGCAGCGGCGGGTTTCGGCGCGGTGTTCGGGTATTTGCGTTTACCGATTCCGATGAGGATTTTGCGGAGGTTGTCGGGGTTGACGGGTTTCGTAATGTAATCATCCATGCCGGCGTCACGCGCGCGCTGGATGTCTTCCTTGCCGGTGTTGCCGGTCATGGCGACGATGGTGAGTTTGGATTTCAGCGGGTCGGGCAGGCGGCGGATCATCTGCGTTGCCATCACGCCGTCGATCTGCGGCATCTCCATATCCATCAGGATGACGTCGTAGGTCACGGTCTTCAGCTCGTTCAGCGCGGGTTCCGCGCCGCCGACGGTGACGATTTTATGACCGTCTTTTTCCAGCAGGCCGGAAACGACGCGCTGGTTGATGATGTTGTCGTCGACGACGAGGATTTTAAGCGGGATGACGCCCATGGCCGCGATTTCCGCTGCCTGCGCCGCTTCGCCCGCGCCGTATTCAAGCGAGATGATGAAGTAGAAAACCGTGCCCTCGCCGAATTTGCTGGCGATCTGGATGGAGGAGCCCATGGCCTCCACAAGGCGTTTGCAGATGGCAAGGCCGAGGCCCGTGCCGCCGAATTTGCGCGTTGTCGAGGCGTCCGCCTGCTGGTAGGGCTGGAACAGTTTTTTCTGCCCGTCTTCCGAAATGCCGATGCCGGTGTCTTTCACCGCGAAATAGATGCGCGGTTTTTTTGCGGTCTTGTCGTGCGCCTTGACGATAACGGTGACGCTGCCCTTGTCCGTGAACTTGATAGCGTTGCCGACGAGGTTGAGCAGAATCTGGCGAAGGCGCGTCGGGTCGCCCTTTAAGGCCATCGGCGTTTCGGGGTCGATCTCGAATTTCAGGCCGATCTTGCGCTCTTCCGCGCGGCCCGACATCAACAGGACGACGGATTCGACGAGCTTGTTCAGGTCGAAGTCGACGCTCTCGATCGTCATCTTGCCTTCCTCGACCTTTGACAGATCGAGGATGTCGTTCAGCAGCGTGATCAGCGCATCGCCGGAATACTGGATGGTCTTGGCATATTCTTTCTGCTTGTCGTTCAGCGGCGTGTCGAGCAGCAGGCGGATCATGCCCATGACGCCCGTCATCGGCGTGCGGATTTCGTGGGAGATCACGGCGAGGAAGTCGGATTTGGCCTTGTTGGCGCTATCGGCAGCTTCCTTGGCTCTCCGCATCGCCTGAATGCGTTCGGCTTCGCGCGTGCGCAAATCCGCCATCAGTTCTTTCTCGCGCTGCAGAACGCCCAGCATGCGGGTCTGGTCGGCAATTTCTTTGGTCTTGCGCAGCTCCGCCTCGTCTTCGCGGTTGCGGCGCGCCTCGATCGCCTCGTGGCGGTGCATCTCTTCCGAAATCGCGAGGTAGCGTAAGGAGGCAATGGAAAGAATGCTGAGGTGCAGGATAAAGGTAAACCAGTAGGCGTTAACGGAGGCGACACCGAAGCTCATCGCGCCGCTCTGCACCAGTTCCGTCACCAGCGCACCGCCGAATAGCAGCACCCAGGCGAAGGTGAAGGAGGATGACTGTGTGCGTTCTGTTCTGGCCGAGATCATGCCGCCGATGATGGCGATGAGCAGCGGCACCGCCAGCGGCAGCAGGCGGATAAAGAGGCCGCTGACAAAGCCCGCCATGGCATCGATGCAGGCGGAAACGCCGACCAGCAGTAAAATCACCGCCGACACGCCGTTGAAGATCATGCGGAATTTGCCGCCCTTGTCGGCGCCGATCAGCACAAGGCGCGCCAGCTGCAGCGCTGCCAGCGCCGCTGCCGCATGCAGCCAGTCAATGTATTCGGCTTTGGTGTTGTTGCCGAAAGACACGACTTCGTCGGAAGCGCTGAAAATAAAGTACTGCGCCGCGAGGTAGATGATCAGGCAGGCGGGTACCGCCTGGCGGAAACTGAAGCCGAAGAACATAAAGGCGCAGCCGATGATAACCGCCGCGACCTTGATGACGTTGCATTGCAGAACCATCTGGTCGTGGATGGTGGAGAACAGGGTGGGCTCTTCCAGCTGCGGGTTCAGGGACAGGGGCGATCCCGGCGCGGGTTCAATATATATGGCGACAACGCGCTCGTAGCCCGGCTCGAAGTAAAGCGGGATGGCGTTGCGCTGCTGGCCGTCAATCTGCTTCTTGTTCTTCACAAGGCGGCCGTCCGTCATGATCATCGGCGCAGCAAGGTTGGCGTCGGTGAAGACGGAAATTTTATCGGGCACGCCCATGGTGCCGATCATGCGGTTGCCAAGGTCCAGCATCCAGCGGCTTTTCGCGGGGTTGCGGTTGTAGACGGAGAAGACCAGCCAGTAGGCCGACGACGAATAGCCAAGGAAGACCTGATCGTCGCTTTTGGTGACGCCGCCGCCGCTGCGGTACTGCTGCAGGACATTGACGAAATCCAGCTGCTTATCCATGTCC
>JBBQWK010000003.1:0-21859 GCA_038210695.1 Alphaproteobacteria bacterium | reverse complement strand
CTTGTCGGCGGCGGATTTGCGCGGCTTGCGGTCGGTATGCGGGTTATAGCGCTTCGATTTTTTCGCTTCCGCAAAGCGCGGGTTATGCTCGGCGCTGCCGCGGCCCGAATAGCTCGGGAATTTCATGAAGTACTCCTGCGCCGGCAAAATCTTGCCGCTGGTCTTGCAGCGGCGATAGGTGCCGTCGGGCTGTAAATCCCAGCTCTGGGTATCATCCAGCAGGTTGGCGGTCATAATCTGCTCCAGCACCTGTTCCTGCACGGTGGGGTTTTTCAGCTCCACCATCACTTCAATGCGGGTATCAAGGTTGCGGGTCATCCAGTCCGCCGACGCCATAAAGACGCGCGCGCCGGCATGGGGGAGTTCCGCGCCGTTGGCGAAGCAGAAGATGCGGGAATGCTCGAGGAAGCGGCCAACGATGCTTTTGACCGAAATATTCTCCGACAGGCCCGGCACGCCGGGCTTCAGGCAGCAGATGCCGCGCACAACAAGGTCAATTTCCACACCCTTTTGCGAGGCGGCATCAAGCGCTTCGGTAATTTCGGCATCGACGAGGGAGTTCATTTTTGCCCAGATGGCGGCAGGTTTGCCGGCTTCGGCGTTTTTCGTTTCCGCCTCGATCAAGTCCAGCAGGCGGTGGCGCATGTCGATGGGCGCCATGATGAGGTTGCTGAAGGTTTCGGGCTTGGCGTAGCCGGTGAGATAGTTAAACAGACGCGCTGCATCCTGGCAAAGGCCGGGGTCGCAGGTGAACAGCGACAGGTCGGTATAAACCTTGGACGTCACAGGGTTATAGTTGCCGGTGCCGAAATGCGCGTAGCTGCGCAGGCCATCCGCTTCTTTCCGTGTCACCAGCATAACCTTGGCGTGGGTTTTCAGGTTAATGATGCCGTAAATCACCTGGACGCCGGCACGTTCCAGATCACGCGCAAGTTTAATGTTTGCTTCTTCATCAAAGCGCGCGCGCAACTCGACAACCGCTGTCACCGACTTGCCGGCCTCCGCCGCCTCGATCAGCGCCTTCACCACCGGTGAATTGGCGCTGGTGCGGTACAGCGTCTGCTTGATGGAAATTACGTTTTCATCCGACGCCGCCTGACGGATGAACTGCATGACCACGTCATAAGATTCATACGGGTGGTGGATGATGAGGTCTTTGGCCTGCACCGCCGCAAACATATCATTGTTGTGATCGGCAATGCGCTCAGGGTAGCGCGGCGTATAGGGCTTGAACTTCAGATCAGGCCGCTCTATCGCATAAATTTCGTTGATGTCGGTCAGGCCGACCTTGCCATCCACCTGAAAGACGTTGCGGTTGAGGGTTTTGAGGCTGGAGGTCAGGAACTTGCGCAGCTCCGTCGGCATCGCACGGTTGAGAATAAGGCCGATCACGCTGCCGCGCTTGCGCGATTTGAGCGCCTTTTCGTAGTGGCTCATCAAATCTTCGGCGTCTTCGGAAATGGCGAGCTCTGAATCGCGCAGGATCTGGAAGAAGCCGGATTCAACGGCATGGTAACCGGGGAAGAAGCTGGGCAGGAAAATATCCAGCACGTCTTCCAGCGCGATCACGCGGGAGGCATGGCCGGAGATGCGGATAAAGCGCGGAATTTTTGCCGGCAGCAAAATGAGCGCCGTCATGCGCTGCGCTTCGTTTGCATCTTCCAGCGTATAAATCGCGGTCAGGCTGCGGTTGGGCAGGAAGGGGAAGGGATGCGCAGGGTCAATCGCAATCGGCGTCAGCGTGGGGAAGATATTGGCGAGGAAATAGGTTTCAACCCATTTGCGCTCCATGGGTGTTAAGTCGCCCGCCTCCACCAGCTTGATGTTCTCCTTGCCGAGGCTGTCGACGAGGTCGTGCCAGCATTCCTGCTGGTCATCCATCATCTTGCGGGCAAGCTTCAGAACAGGGCCGATCTGCTGCGTTGCGGTCTGGCCATCCTCGCTCAAACTCGGCACGCCGCGCGCGATCTGGTCGGAGAGGCCCGCGATGCGCACCATGAAAAATTCTTCAAGGTTGGCGGCGGAGATGGAGAGGAAGCGCAAACGCTCGAACAGGGGGTTCAGCGTGTTGCGCGCTTCGGCGAGGACGCGGCCGTTAAAGCGCAGCCAGGAAATTTCACGGTTGAGGAACTTGGCTTCCAGCGGGTTGACGACCAGCTGCGGTTGCGCGGCGCCTGCGTTTTCCCCTGCGGGGACGACGATGTTCGGGAGGATCTTCGGCGAAATATCGGACGGCCCATTCATGGGTCAGTTATCCACAAGTTCGTTCATTTAATGCACCATTGTAGCACGGCACCGCATAAACTGCGAAAGCCTTAAAAAGGCTATATTTATTGCGTTTTAAGGAACTAAAATTTCCGGCTTTACGTTAAAGCTTCGCGAAAAATGAATCCATCGCCTTGGCCATGGCGAAGTCTTTTTCGGTGATGCCGCCGGCGTCATGCGTGGTCAATTGCACCTCTAGCTTGTTGTAGACATTCGACCATTCGGGATGGTGGTTCATCTGTTCCGCCAGCAGGGCGATGCGCGTCATGAAACCGAAGGCCGCGTTAAAATCCTTGAAGGTGTAGGATTTGGAAATGGCTTTGCGCCCCTTCACATTTCCCCAGCCTTTATTTTTGCGCAGGAACGATTCGATATCTTGACTCTTGTTCAAGTTAGCCATGGACAGGATTCCCCCGATTCGGTACAGTGAGGGTAACATTAGCTGAACATTATGAATGGCGTCCACAGCCTTAAGGGGTTTAGGTCCGTTGGATACGAAGTCAATATTCGCGGGATTTACAGTTCCGCCATCGATTGAGGAAATCGGGGAAATTGCCGACACCATTCTGGACGCGCTTCCCCAGCGCCTCGAAAAATATACCAGCAAGCTGAAGGTGCAGGTGGAAGATTTCCCCGACGCCTTCATCGAGCAGGAATTGGAACTGGAAACGCCCTTCGACCTTCTGGGCTGCTACCAGAGCTCCAGCCCCGCCGCGGTCGGCCGCTTGTCGACCAATACCAAACGGCAGGACATTATCTTCATCTACCGCCGCCCCGTGCTGGATGCATGGGCGGAGACAGGCGAAGACCTGACGCGGCTGATTAACCGCGTCATCCTTCAGGAAATCGGCCACCACTTCGGTTTCACGGAAGACGAAATTGATATGTACGAGGAGGACATGTTCGGGGCGACGGTCTCGGACAGCGGCGCCGGTTAGGGGTTTCTTGGCGCCTGTTGCTCCTGCATAAAAGGGGGCGGTTTCCTGCAATCAGGAAGCCGCCCTTTCTTTATCGGCCGTTCGCCTTGCCTTTTGCCCTATTTACAAAATAACATCCGATGATTATGGTCGCGGCCTATTCCTATTTTGTATTTTCAGGAGCTACCCGCCATGACCTCGCCGAAAAGCGCCAAGAAAGATTTCAGCAATGCCGTTTCCGAATGGAAAGGCGGCCATTGCGGCGTGCATGCGCCCGCAACCGTGGTGGCGAAAACGCAAAGCGAATGGAAGCAACTGTGGGATGAAACCTTCAGCAACACCTTCCCCGCACCCAAGGCGCCGAAAATGCCCAAGGGCAAAATGGCCGTCGGCATTTTTACCGGCCAGCGCAGCGCGCCGTCCGAACTCTCCGTCACCGGCGTTGAAGACGCCAACGGCACAACAACCGTGAAGTGGAAGCAGGAAAGCTTCAGCTCCATGCTCGCCGTTATGCACGAGCCGTTTATTCTGAAGTTTGTCGATGCGACAAACAATGCCGTCAGCTTCGTGAAAGAACAGCCGGCATCCAAACCCGCGATTGACCTGAAAAGCCTGAAAGTCATCAAACGCGACGGCCCGCAGTAAATCGGCCCGAATATGCAGAACTTGCAAAACAAAGGTACACCAGGAAAAAACGGGCCACACCCGGTTTTGCTTTTGCTGCCGGCGTTGTTTATTTTCTGGGGTTTCGGGGTTGAAACGCTGGGCGCGCGGCTGACGACAGAGGTCAACGGCACGATTACCGCCGTTCAATACCTGCCGAAAAAAGGCGCAGCGCGTTACGCTGCGGAATATACGCTGCAAGGCGCGGACGGAAAATCGTCGGCGTATATCGCAGGCCCGACAGACGCTTCCCTGCCGCGCGATATGCCTGTCGGCACGACGCTGCAGAAAACGCGCTGGCAGCTTGGCTATGAGCGTGACGGCAAACCGGCCAATGATTTCCCGATTGCTTTTTATTCAGCAGCCTTCGGCATCGCGCTCGGCTTCATCCTGTGGAGCTTTTTGCAATGGCGGCTGCTGCGCAAAACACGCAAACAGCCGCCGACGCTTAGCTGACCAGCAATCCCTTCTCGATCGCGTGATTGAGGCGGCGGATGAATTCGGCGGGGTTCTTGAGCGGCTCCCCTTCCACAATCCGCGCCTGATCGAGCAGCAGGAAGGCGGTTTCGCGCACCAGCGCTTCTTGCGAATCGTTTGCAACCAGCAGTTTTAACTGCCTGATAACAGGGTGATGGTCGTTTATTTCGAGCACATGTTGGTGCGCTGCGTCATAGCCTTGGGTCTTCTTCAGCATGCGTTGCATGTGTATATCCATCTCGGACTCCGGCGCTACAATGCAGACCGGGCTGTCGACAAGGCGTTCCGAGACCGTTACATCCTTGATTTCATCTTTCAGAATTTCCTTGAGGCGGGCGAGCAGTTTATCCGTGTGCTCCTTGCCGCCTTCTTCTTCCGGCGTTTCATCTTTTTTGTCGGACTTGATTTTGCCAAGGTCGGTTGCGCCCTTGGTGATGGATTTCAGCTTCTTCTGCTTGTAGTCCTGCTGCATCGGAATCCAGAATTCATCAATCGTGTCGGTCATGAACAGCACCTCAACCCCCTTGGCGCGGAAGGCTTCCAGCTGTGGGCTGTTGCGTGCGGCTTCGAGCGTCGGGGCCGAGAGGTAATAAATCTGGTCCTGACCTTCCTTCATGCGCTCGATGTACTGATCAAAGGACACAAGGTCATCGCCCGCTGATGAATAGAAGCGCGCCACGCGGCACAGTTGCTCGCGGTGCGCATGCGCATCATAAAGGCCTTCTTTGACGACGGGGCCGAACAGCGCCCAGAACTCGGTGAAGGATTTAAGGTCGTCCTTCGCCTTGTCTTCCAGCTCCGACAGAATTTTGCGGGTGATGGCGGAATTCATTTTGCCGACAACGGGGTTCGCCTGCAGCATTTCGCGGGAAATGTTGAGCGGCAGGTCTTCGGAATCCACCACGCCCTTCACGAAGCGCAGGAAAGGCGGAATAAGGTTTTCAACGCCGTCGGTAATGAACACGCGCTTCACATAGAGCTTCACGCCATGCGGGCGGCGCGGGTCATACAAATCAAACGGCTTCATGGAGGGGATGAACAGCAGGTTGTTGTATTCAAAATTACCCTCGGCGCGCCAGTGCAGTGTCATCCAGGGTTCGTCCATCTGCATGCCGCCGGAAACACTGCGGTAGAAATCGCGATACTGCTCGGGCGTTACATCTGCCTTCGGACGCATCCAGAGGGCGGAGGCGGCGTTGACGGTGGTCGCTTTCGCGCCCTCACCCATCACAATGGGGAAGCTGATATGGTCTGAGTATTTTTTGATGATGTGCTTCAGGCGCTCTTCCAGCAAAAATTCCGATGCTTCATCCTTGATGTGCATTTTAATTTCGGTGCCGCGCGTATCCTTCAAGGCCTCATCCAGCGTGTATTTGCCCTTGCCGTCCGAACTCCAGACATGCGCCTTGTCGGCCCCGGCCTTGCGGCTGACGACATCCACTTTATCGGCAACCATGAAGACGGAATAAAACCCGACGCCGAACTGGCCGATCAGGTTGACGCCTTTTTCCTTGCTGGCGCCCATGTTTTTGAGCAATTCGCGCGTGCCGGAATGGGCGATAGTGCCGAGGTTCTTGATCAGCTCTTCTTCCGTCATGCCGATGCCGTTGTCGGATACGGTCACGATGCGCGCATCCGCATCAAAGCTGACGCGGATTTTAAATTCGGTGTCGCCCTTGATCAGCTCGGGCTTGGCAATCGCTTCATAGCGCAACCTGTCGCAGGCGTCGGAGGCGTTGGAGATCAATTCGCGCAGGAAAATTTCTTTTTCCGTGTAGAGCGCATTGGCGACAATATCCAGCAGTCGGCTGACTTCGGTTTGAAATTCGCGTTCTTGAGTCATGATCATTTTCCTTCTTTATGCCCGTACTATACGCGGCGGTAAAACAGCCCCTGCAAAGCAGCAGGCTTTATAAATATTGTCTCAAGGGTTCAGGCGCGTGATCGTCCAGTCGCCTGCCACTTGGGCAAAAACGAAACGGTCATGCAGGCGGCCTTCGCCCTGCTGCCAGAATTCAATCTTCGCCGGCTGCAAAATATAGCCCTTCCAGAACGGCGGACAAGGCACATCCTGCCCTTTGAATTTTTCGGCCACTTCCCGCACGCGCCCTTCCAGCTCGGCTCTGCTTTCCAGCGGCTGGGACTGGCGGCTGGCCCAGGCGCCAAGGCGGCTTAACGGGTGGCGGGTGTGGAAATAGGCATCTGTCTCCCAGACGGGGGCTTCCTTGACCGTGCCTTCAACGCGCACCTGCCGCAGCAGCGACTTCCAGTGAAAGACCATGGCGGCCTTGGGGTTGGCGGCAAGTTCGCCACCTTTGCGGCTTTCCATATTTGTATAAAAGCGGAAACCTTCATCATCCGCGCCCTTCATCAGCACCATGCGGACAGACGGCTGACCATCGGCCGAAACGGTGGCAAGCGCCACGGCTTCAGGGTCATTCGGCTCCGATTCCGTCGCTTCCTTCAGCCATTCGCGAAATAATTCAAGGGGCTCGGCCCCGCGCAGGATTTCCATTTTTGATCCGTTAAACATGGCGGCAACATTAATTATCTTTGTGTTGCGGCGAACTAATCTTCTGATAGAACGTTATATAAAGTGGAATATCACTCCTGACAATTCCCTTGAGGGGCTTCGCCCTTTAACGCGGTTACCATAGAGTTTCCTTAAAGAAAGGCTTTAATAAATGAAAACGAAGTTGATGATTTTGGCAGTACTCCTGTCGCTGTCGCTCGGCGCTTGCGCACAGAACGGCGAAGACAATGCCTGGGGCATGGGCAACAAGCAGACCGTTGGTACGGTCGGCGGTGGCGTTCTCGGCGGTCTCGCCGGCGCATCCATGGGTAAAGGTAAAGGCCGTCTTTGGACGACCGGCGCCGGCGCCCTGCTCGGTGCCTTCGTCGGTTCCTCTATCGGCAAATCGCTCGATCAGGCTGACCGCATGTACCACGAACAGGCCGTTGAACGCGCTTACAACGCGCCGCTTAACGACACCATCAGCTGGAACAACCCTGAGTCGGGTCACCACGGTACGGTTACGCCCATCCGCGAAGGCCGCAACGCCTCCAGCGGTGGCGTCTGCCGCGAATACAAACAGTCCATCTTCATCGATGGTCAGGCTCAAACGGCTGTCGGCCGCGCCTGCCAGAATGGCGATGGCACCTGGAACGTCGTGAACTAATCGACGCTTCAATAAATCAAAAGGCCGGATGGAAACATCCGGCCTTTTTTTATTCTGCGATTTAATGGCGCTTAATAGCCGCATTCCTTGCTGATCGCCGCATAGGCATCGCCGCTACCATCTAAACTATAGCTATCGGTAATCGTGTTGCCGCGCTTCGAGGTGCCTTCGATTTTGAAGGTGCTACCCTTCTGGATTTCACCGGCAAGGTCATCTTCCTGTTTCTGGTCCTGCATCCAGGCCAGTTGTTCATCCGCATCGCCGCTGGCGGCGGTGGAGCCTTTGGAGCCTGTCGCCATATCAAATTTTTTGCCGTTCACTTCGACGGCGGCTTTGGAGCCTGCCTTGAACGAATAGCCGGCATTGACGGTAACAGCGTTCTTTTCATTATCCGCCGGCCAGTGGGTGATGAACAGGTAAGCAGGGTCGCGGCCTTTGACCTTGGTTTTCGAAACCGTTTTTTCGGCATCCAGCTGCGTTGCCATGTAGCAAACCTTATGGCCGTTATCCATGAAGAAGGCGGCTTCCCATTTGCCGAAGGTGCCAAGCGGCTTTGCCTCCCCTTCCGCAAAGGCGGGGGTGGCAAGGGTGAGAAGCGTCAGGAGGGCTGCGGGAATAAGGCGGGACATGAAAGGCTCCGGTAAAAAAACATAAACTTTAGAATAGGTTAGAGTGGATGTGATCCAAAGCCAAGGGAAAAACGTATAACTTTCATGATGGCTGCAGTCGCCTATACCCCGCCCCCTGCCCCCGAAAGCCTTGCTTTCGGCGCGGCTGTGCGTCTAAAAAAGCCTATGCTGTTGAATACCCCGCAAAAAAACCTGCCCCTCGCCGCCAATGCCCCCGTAGGTCTTGGCGCGGAGCATGCTGCGCTGTTGCAGAAGGTGGGCGCAAGCCAGGATGAAGCCGCCTTTGCGGAGCTGTTCCATTACTTCGCCCCGCGCGTGAAATCATACATGCTGAAGCAGGGCGCATCGGAAAGCGCGGCGGAGGAAATCGTCCAGAATTCATTCGTCACCATCTGGGAAAAAGCCGCCAGCTATAACCCCGCCAAATCTGCCGCCAGCACATGGATTTTCACCATCGCCCGCAACAAGCGCATCGATGCCCTGCGCAAAGAAAAATACGTCGAGATCAACACCGACGAAGAGGCCTATGAAAACACCGCCGCGCCCGAGGCCGAAAAGCCCTATGCGGATACGGATGATGTCTCGCAGCTGACCGACGCGATTGCCGACCTGCCGCCCGAACAGGCGGAGCTGGTGCGCATGGCCTTCTTCGATGAAAAATCGCATGTGGCGATTGCGGAAGAAAAACACATTCCGCTTGGCACCGTAAAGTCGCGCCTGCGCCTTGCCATGGACAAGCTGCGCGTCGCCATGATTGCGCATAGCCGCAAGAACGACGGGGAGGACGCATGAACCCGTTGTCACCCGTCGATATGCTGCTGATGAATTACGCCGCCGGCCGTTTGTGCCAGGAGGAGTCGTTGATTGTCGCGGCTGCCGTGGCGCTCAATTCCGAAGCGCGCCGCAAGGTGGCAAGGTTCGAGTCTATGGGCGCGAAGCTGATGTGCGCGGAAGACCCGACGCAGGTTTCCGCCAGCTGCCTGTCCTCCATCATGCGCAAGATCGAGCAGAAAAAGGCCGAAGCGCGCGAAGCCGTGACCGTTGTGGCGGAGCAGAAAATGCCGACGCCCGAGGGCCTCAACATCCCCGATGTTATCTACACCATGATTTCATCCGTCTGCGGCCACCGCATGAGCGACTGGACGCGTGCTGCCTCCAACACCGCCGTCATTGAACTGCATATGCTGGAGCCGAAACCGGAGCCGAAGCGCCTGCGCATCATGAAAATCGCGCCGCATCAGGAAACGGAGCGCCACCGCCACATCGGCGCGGAAGTGACGCTGGTGCTGCACGGCAGTTACACCGACGGCATCGGCCGCTATGCGAAGGGTGATATCATCGTCATCAACGACGCCCGTATCGAGCATAAGCCGGTGGCGGAAGAAGAAGGCTGCGTCTGCCTGATTTTGACGGAGTCCCCTGTCCGCTTCATGAACCCCATGTCGCGCATCCTGCATACCTTCTGGCGCACCTGAGAGCGCCCATTAAAAAAGCCGCCCGTTATTGGGCGGCTTTTTTAATGGAATATCTTTAAATCACATCCGCATCTGCTGCGGTTTTGCGGTGACCGGCTTGACGGCAATCGGCTCGCCCTTGGCAAGCTTGGTGATATTTTCAATCGCTTGCGGGTTGCCGACGCTGCCCATGAACATCTTGACCATTTTCTGCTGCGCCTCCACTGGCTCGGAGCGCATTTTCTGCATCTGCTTGACAATGGCTTCGGAGGTTTCCTTGATTTCTTTCGGGTTCATGCCCGCGGCGGCCAGCTGCTTTTCAATCGGCGAGGGCTGGTTCAGCAGCGGCGATTGCACACCGCCCGAGTATTCCCAGTCTGCCTGGCGGCGCTGCCCGTGACTGTCGTCGCCCATGCCTGCGAAAAATTTGGACATCCTTTAAAGTACCTTTCTGCCGAAAAAGGGATTTTTGACTTTATGTAATATAGTATATCCGCGAATGGTGAATACGGCGTTAAAGGGCCTGAATTCCCTTGTGTTTCAAGCGTTAAGCGGCGAATTCGAGCTTTTTTCTTGACTTTACGGAACGAAAAGGTATTTTCACATCCCTGAACAGGATTCCACCGCAGCGGGCCAAGTGATTCCGCCCGCGCAACATTTAAAGATTTAAGGCAGGACAAAATGGCAAAAAAAGGCCCCCGCTCGACCGTGAAACTGGAAAGCTCTGCCGGCACCGGCCATTGCTATTTCACCAGCAAAAACTCGCGCAACACGACCGAGAAACTGAAAATCAAAAAATACGATCCCGTGAAAAAACTCCACGTGATCTACACCGAAGGCAAGATGAAGTAATCATCGCCACGGCATTCCATTAAAAAAGGCGGCTGTTTTTCAGCCGCCTTTTTTAATTTTAAAGTAAGACCGAAGAGTTAAAAAATAAATTTTACGGCGAGGCCGCCTTCATACTCAATAAAACCGAAGCGCGAGATTTTTGATCCAACCCATACAAAATTCTATCGCCCAATCAGTCTGCTGCTTTGAAAGGCTCGGCATGGGTGCTGTACCAGGACCATGGCCAAGGGGATTTCGGACGCTGGAGAAAAAGTTTTTTATAATTGTATGTTCCCATTGAGAAATGAAAGATCCGTTTTTGGCGCTGAGCAAGTTATCTAAAAAATTTATCGCGCCGTTTTCGTGCCCAGTATCCCAACCTCTATTTTTTGAAATTATTTTAATCGTACTTTCGAGCGCTTTTGCCGCGTATGAGGCCGGATCGCGACTACCAGAATCTCGCAAATCAATAGCAGTCTTCATATCGAAATCGACGTTCTCCCACATCTTATCGCTAAGAACATTCCAGAAGGGTCGTTCAACGTTAGTTGAAGTCAGACCATCATTACTACGCTGAATAAGTCCATTATGAAGATTTAGCTCCAGTTTAGCTTGGCGAAACCGTGTATTTACTTCATCTACAAGGTTCAAGTAAAGGTCAGCTTTGGACTTTAGATAGGCTTTCTTTCCATCTTCAGCATTACCAGGAAGCCGAATGCCTGTTTCACGGCGGAATGATTTGCCACTAAGCGGTGGCGGCGCTTGTGAAACGCGGACAGGAGTTTTGACAAGCACTTCTTCTGCTTTTAGATCTTTATACTTTTCTTGAAAAGCAATCTCCAAAAAACTTATTCGTTGCTTGATATAAATATCCGGTAACAAGCCGTTAAGAGGAACCATGTAAAAGTTCTCGCAAATTTGCTGAGGTGTATATGGGTAAGTGCCTACGTGCGTAGCAGATAAATGCATTGTCCCAAGTTCAGTACTAAGCTTTTTATCAAACAACTCCCATTTTCTTTTATTTGCCGCACTGGCAGATCCGTCTACCCAATAAGGATAAAGATCCTCGCTTACGAGACGAAACCCTTGGATAAGCGCACGTGAGTGCGCTTCAGTGATGTTGTCCCATAACGGCGTATCTTTATATCGATAGGCAAAAATATCAGTTAGCATCTTTATCGCCTCGCACTTGCTATAAACTTTATTTATATATGCTCACCAATCTTTACAAATTAAAAAAACATCTCACGCGCAGACTTGGGTGCACGAAAAATATTGGAACAAACATTTGAGAAATTGGGATTAAATGATTTTCTTGATGGTATCCTGAACCGCTTCACCGGCGGGTGCTTCCGCAGTCGCACCGGCCGCAAGGGTGATGAGGCCGTGACCCGCAAAGTAGGTGCGGTTGCGGCCGCCTTCCTTGGCGCGGTAAAGCTCGTCATCGGCGCGGCGCAAGGCTTCCTCGACCTTCACATCCTCGCCCTCGATCAGCGCAGCGCCGATGGAGACGGTGACGGGCACGGGGCCATGCGGGCTGGAGGTGATGAAGGCATCTTTGGCAATGCCGGCACGCAGGCGTTCCGCCACCTGCTGCGCCATGTCGAGGCTGATGTCAGGCAGGATAACCACGAACTCCTCGCCGCCCAGACGGGCAACAAGGTCAAAGCTGCGCAGGCGCGCCAGCACGCGTTCGGCAAAAGTCTTCAGGACTTCATCGCCGACGGCATGGCCGTGCGTGTCGTTGATTTTCTTGAAATGGTCGATGTCGAGCATGAGGACGCAAAGCGTCTTCTGGCTTTCGGCGTTTTTCTTGATGAGCTTTTCAAGGTGCACCATTAAATAACGGCGGTTGAAAAGCCCCGTCAGGCTATCGGTCAGCGCGAGGGACAGGCTGGTTTCATAGTTGCTGCGGAGGCGGTCCTGATAGCGCTTGCGGCGGATTTGCGTGCGGACGCGGGCCAGCAGTTCATTGCGGTCGACAGGGCGCAGAATATAGTCATGCGCGCCGATTTCGAGACCCTGGGCGATGCGTTTCATATCCGCCTCCTCCCCCACCATCAAGATGGGCACGGAGCGCGTGCGCTCGTTGGAGCGCAGATGCGAGCACAGGCGAAGACCGTCTTCTGCCGCCAGATTAAGGCTGACGGTGATGATATCGAGGTCGTTCTGCTGGGCAAGGGCAATGGCCTGCTCGCCCGTGCGGACGGCGGTGACGACGTCATCATCGCGCTTCAGCGTTTCGATGAATTTTTCGGATTCAAACGCCTTGTCCTCGATCACCATGACGCGGGCTTTTTCCGACGGCTCGGTTAGGAAGGTGCCGCGGTTGCCGGCAAAGCCGAACTGGTTGGCGGTGTTTTCGCGGATTCGCCATTCATCGACCGTCATTTTGAGACGGACGAGGGAGCGCACGCGCGCCATCAGCGCGATATCGTTGACGGGTTTTGACAGGAAATCATCGGCGCCGGATTCAAGGCCGCGCACGCGGTCCGTCGCATCGGTCAGCGCGGTCACCATGACGACGGGGATATGCGCGGTGGCGGGGTTCGCCTTCAGGCGCTGGCAGGTTTCAAAGCCGTCCATGCCGGGCATCATGACGTCGAGCAGGATGATGTCGGGCGACATCGTCTCCGCCTTCATGATGCCTTCAGCGCCCGACGTTGCTGTCAGCACGTCAAAATACTCGCCGCTCAATTTGGCTTCGAGCAGTTTGACGTTCGGCAAAATATCGTCGACGACGAGGACTCTGGCAGTCATATTCTGGTCTTATTTCCTTGATGGTGAGGCAGAGCGCCTCACTACTACCCTAAAGGCAAATGTTAAACGAAGACTTAACTTAAGAAAAGCCTTAACTGCCAAGGTGTTATGCACTGCCGGAGGTTTCGGCCAAAAGGCGGTGTTTTTAACCGCCGGACGGGCGTTATTTTTTCACGCCGGCAGGCGTTATTTTTTGAGGTATTTATCCACGACCTTCATGAAATCGACGATGGAGATCGGCTTCGATACATAATCCTCGCAGCCGCCCTCGCGGATTTTTTCCTCGTCGCCCTTCATGGCGAAGGCGGTGACGGCGATAACGGGAATGCTGCGCAGGTCTGCATCCGCCTTCAGCCATTTGGTGACATCAAGGCCGGAGACTTCCGGCAGCTGGATATCCATGACAATCAGGTCGGGCGCATGTTCGCGCGCCAGATCCAGCACCTTGGTACCGTCCCGCGTCTTGACCGTGTCGTAGCCATGTGCGCCGAGCAGGTCGTCGAAGAGCTTCATATTGAGCTCGTTATCCTCGACGATCATCACCTTCTTTTTCATATCTTAATCCCAATAATGTTACGCACTATACCTGCGTAAAAGTTAATTAAGTGTTAACGGCTATAAGCCGCTTTAAAATTACTTGCAGGGCTTAGGCGCCAGCTTGTCGAGCGCGAGAAGTTTTTGCTGCACCTTGAAGCTTTTGTAATCGACCAGCGAATAGCTGACGACGCCGTTGTCATGCAGAATGACATCCATTTCATAGCTCGGCGCCATTTCCATTTTGTCGTTCAGCGGAAAGACCGCCATGCGCACATGCCAGGCATTGGGGGACAGCAACGTCGCATCAATGCGCTTGCCGTCGCCGCCGATGGCCTTGATTTCATCCGGCGTCAGCTTCTTGCCGATAAACGTATTGATCTCGACCGGGCCGTCGGCATCCGTGCCGTCAAAAAGAACGGCGTTGAAAAATTTATCGCCAGCTTCGGCGTGGCGGATGATTTCATTGGTGTGCTGCGTCGGCAGATAATAGCCCTTGGGCAGGTCGAAGGAAAGGTTATCGGGGCGCGAATAAGCCGCTTTTGCCGTGCCGTCCTTGGCAATATCAACGCTGCCGCGCAGCTGTTCCGTCGTCGCGCCGTCTTCTTCGCGGTCGGAGGTGTAATAGAACTGGCTGGCATCCTTCGCCTCGAAGGCGACGTAATGGCTGGTGTTTTCAACCGGCTTGCGCTCCGGGTACTGGTATTCGACGCGGAAGCGGTGGTCGGTCGTCCAGGCGTCGCAGTTGTCGTCCTGCTCGTAATACATTTTGCCGGCAATGCCGGTAATGCCGGCGCCGGATTCAACCGAGACCATCTTGAAATCGTAAAGCGCTTTATGCAGCGCAACGGTCACCGGTTTCTTCGCCGCCTCAAGGGGCGTGACCGGCTTTGCCACCGGCGCAGCCGCGCCGGACAGCGTCACATGGCTGATAAAACCGGCGACAAGAACGCTGGATAAAAACAGGCCGAAAGAGCGTGCTGAGAGACCCATCAGGGGATACCTTTCAAAAGAGCTTCCACTTTAAACCATAAAACCTTAAAAACAACCAAAACATAAGGTTATGTAAATGCCCGCCCTCGATTTTCGTGCCCCGCCTTTATATGTTAGAATAGACGGAGCACGACAATTCAAGAACTCCTAGGATTAGCATCTTGTCCAAGAAGACTGCCCCGCCATCGAAAAACGTGACGCCACCCGCGAAGGCTGCGGCTGCTGAAGATATGGAGCAAAAATTCGCCGAACTGGCCGCGAAATTTGCGGAGCAAGAAAAGCGCCTTCTCCAGCTGGAGGAACTTGCCTCCACCGATCCCCTCACGGGGCTGATGAACCGCAGGGGTTTTGAAAAATTTTACGACTATGAACTCGCGCATATCCGCAGGGGCAATTCACCCGGCGCGCTCTTCGTCATCGTCGACCTTGACCGTTTCCGGCCCTTGAACGACCATCTCGGCCATCAGGCGGGCGATGCCTGCCTCAAGTTTATCGCCGACAACCTCGTCAAATCTATCCGCCTTGTCGATGGCGCGGCGCGCCTCACGGGCGACGAATTTGCGGTGCTGCTGACCCAGACCGACCCTGAACGCGCCGTGGTGCGCGTCAACGAAATCCGCCGCATGCTGAACGAGATACGGCTGGAATGGGAATCGGAACGGCTGCATATTGCCGCCAGCTTCGGCGTTGCGCCCGTCTTTCCGGGCAGCGACTTCAACGCCGTCTACGCCCTCGCCAGCCGCGCCTTGCACGACGAAAAGAAACTGCGCCGCGAAAGCTGAGTTTATTTAAACAAAAAAAGCCCCGCAGTGCATGCGGGTTTTTTTTTGTATTCAGGGTGATTAACGAACGCTGCCAGAAGCACGCAACTCGGCATCGCTGACAAAGCCGTCATGGTTGGTATCAACGGAGCTGAACAGCGTCGAGGACAGGCCTGCGGCGGTAAATTCGGATGCATTCAGGCGGTTGTCATGGTTGCTGTCGGAATTACCGAAGTTAAGGTTCGTCAGCATGGAATTTTCATCGGCCGTGCGGGGGCCGCGGATGGTTGCGGCCTGCCCTGCGCCAAGGCTGGCATCGCCGCTGCCAATGGCAATATTGCTGTCGGTTGTGCCATTCGCGGGGCCGACCGCCGCGCGGGTGGTACCGATAGAGCCGTCCGGCTGGCCATTGACTGTACCGGTGATGGTATTATCAAGCGAACCGCGGCCAAGGGAATTGGTATTGCCATCCAGCACGCTGGTGCCGAGCGCCTGACCGCCCATAACGGAATTGCGGGATGAATTCGTCGAAGCAGTAGAGCGTGCTGTCGTCTGCGTCGTAGAATTGGAGCGTACACCGGCGGAGCCACTGAAATTGGTAGCACCCACGCTGCCGCTGGCCGAACCACCGGCACTCAAACCCGCTGCAAAAACCGGCGGGGCGAAGACGAACATAGACAGTGCAATCATTGCAACGGCAATCAAGGCGGTCATGGCGAGCGGGAAAAGGTGAACGGATCTCATGGCACGGTCTCCTTGGCGATTTTCTATGATTCTACAATGCCAACGGCTTTCGGTACCTTCCGGTTCCGGCGGCAAATAGATCATAGAACAAGGCGCTTAGGGCTTGGGAGCCGCGGCGGGGGCAGACGCCATCCGGCTGTTGATACCGGCAATGGCGGTTTTCAGCTGCTGCAGGGTCTCGTCAAAATCGCCCTTGTGCAGCACGCCGATGCCGCCGGCCTTGACCCATTCATCGATATTTTTCTGGCGGTCGTCGATGAGAATATGGTTGGGGCGCGCCAGCAGGTTTTTGTCTTTGGAGCGGCAGACGATAAGGTCGAGCAGCGCGAATTTGCCGGACTCGGGCCGGAAGGCCATCGCCCATTTCGCATCGCCCTCGAAACCATCCGCCAGCGGCACGGGGCCGGTGAGAAAACGCGTTGCGCCCAGGTTTTTCACGGCATCGAAGAATTTTTTCGCCCCCGCAAAGGCGGGCATGGTTTCCCACCATTTGGTATCCAGCTCCGCCCATTTGGTTTTGCCATCGGGCGTTATTTTGCCTTCCGCTTCGGCATGAGACTGGAAATCCGCAAGCACGCCGTTAGGCCCGATGAAAATTTCGGCTTTGTTGGAGGAAGGCTTCGTCACCATGGCAACGGGCGGGTTGGCGCGATATGCCGCCATCGCTTCATCCACGCGACGACGCGTATCGGCAAAATCGCCCTTGTGCAGAATGCCGATGCCGCCGGCATGCCCCCATTCGTCAATGTTCTTCTGGCGGTCATCCACCAGAATATGGTTGGAGCGTGCCAGCAGGTTTTTATCGGCGGCGCGGCAAATGATGAGGTCGAGCAGGGAAAACCGACCGCCTTCGGGCCGGAAATTGATCGTCCATTCCGCTTTGCCGCGGAAGCAGTCGGCATTTAAAATCGGCGCCGTCAGCTGGCGCACGGGGCCCATAGACTTAAGACCATTAAAAAATTCACGCGCGCCGTCATAGGCCGGCATGGTTTTCCACCACTTCAGGTCAAGCGCGTCCCACAGCGTTTTGCCGTCGGGCGTGAATTTGCCTTCTGCTTTCGCATGGCTGTCAAAGTCGGACAAAACGCCATCCATATCCACGAAGAACTGGAATTCGGGCGCGGGCTTGGCGGCTTTGGCTTTGAAGGCTTTTTTCATTCTACGCCCCCAGCGCCTGCGGTTTCGGTGCGGCTACACCCAGCTTTGCTTTGGCTTCTTCCAGCGCCTTTTTGTCCTGCACGGCGTCAATCGCGCGCACAACGGTGCTATCCGTCCCCGTTTCGAAATTGTGGGAGATGGTGGTGAACTGGTCGGTTTTCAGGTTGAAAATTTCCGTCAGGCGATAGCCAAGCCCGCGCATGACGCTGACATGGGCAATGCGGTCATCATCCAGCTTCTGCCATTGCGGCACGGCGGCATCGATATGCGCCTGAATCAGGTTATGCACCGCGCCCTTGTCGCGCGCCGCCGAAATATCGAGCACGCTGTCATTGTTGCAGTCACGGCGGTCGGTGCGGGCGCCTTTTTGCAGCAGCGTTTCGGCAATGGCTGTATTGCCGGTGGCGGCGGTGTAGAACAGCGCCGACCAGCCGTCGCGGTTGAACACATCCACCTTGGCGCCGCGTGCCAGCAGCAGGTCCACCAGCGGTTTGTTGGAGGCGGATGCCGCAAGGTTCAACGCCGAATTGCCGCGCTCCCCAACGGTGTCGATATTCGCCTTGGCATCCAGCAGCAGCGCCACCAGCTCCACATCGCCTTTTTTGGCGGCGAGCAGGAAGGGCGTGGTGTAGTGGTAATTGATTTCCTGGTTCGGGTTGGCGCCGGCGGCCAGCAGCACGCGGGCGATATCCTTGTTGCCGTTTTCCGCCGCGATGCCGAGGGCGCTTTCGCCGCCAAAGGAAACGCGCACATCCACTTTCGCGCCTTCTTTCAGCAGCTGTTCAACACCCGCAAGGTTATTGCCCTTCACCGCTTCCAGCAGACGCGTATTTTTGGTTTCCTGCAGTGTCAGGTGCTGGCGGTGATAGGCGCGGAATTTGTTGAATTGCTCTTTGAATGTCATGACAGGCGGCCTTTAAATGCGGGAGGATACGGGAAGCCGCACTTTAAAAGCTTTTAGACCTTTATGTCAATTCATTTAGGAAAACGATTTTCCCTGCGATATCAGTAGCTTCAGGCAACACTGATATAATCGCGCGCCCGCCACCACCAATAGACCAGCTGCGCCACATACTGCCCCATTTTGCCGCCTGCGAAACCGATGCCGTAGGGCGCGAATTCCTTGTACCGCATATCGCCTTCGGCAATCGCGCTCGCAATCATTTCCCCGCCGACAGTGGTGGGCGAGAGGCCATGGCCGCCGAAGCCGGTGTTGTACCAGTAGCCGGGCTCGATCTCCCCCAACTGCGGCATTTTATGCGGCGCGTAGCACAGCTCCCCCGCCCATGAATATTCCGGCTCCACCCTGCCCTGCAGCTGCGGGTACACCTTGTACATATCCTGCAGCATCATGGCGGCAACATCGCGCGGTTTGCTGCCGAGCGCGACGCGCCCGCCCCAGAGCACGCGGTTGCCATCCAATCGGCGGTAATAATCACTGCAGAAGCGCATGTCCGAGACAGCGTAGCGGGTGTTGATGGAATTTTGCAAATCCGCGTCCGCAATGGGCTTTGTCACCATGATGTAGGTCTGAACGGGGAAGGACGCATTGGCAAGGCGGGGGTTAAGCCCGTTGACGTAGGTGGCAAGACACAAGACCACATGCTGGCAGCGCACGGTGCCTTGCGCGGTTTTTACCAGCCAGCCCGTGCCGTCTTTGGTAATTTCTATCGCGGCGCTGTTTTCAAAAATCTGCGCGCCCTTTGCCGTCATGGCGGCAGCGATGCCGTGCACATAGCGCAAGGGGTGAAACTGGTAATCGCGCGGCGAATATACCGCATCAAAATATTTGTCCGTTTTGCAAATCTCCCGCACCTTGGCGCGGGGCATGAATTCAAAACCTTGATTGAACAGCTTGTTGCTCTGGTCGATGTAGGATTTGAGATCATCGGGGTTGTCACGCCACGAAACCGTCACCACGCCATCAATCAGCGGGCCGCATTCGATATTGAAGCCGGAGATACGGTCGCGGATCAGCTTGCGCGCATTTTGCGTCAGGGTAATCAGCTTGGAAGCATGTTCCGGCCCGAGGCGCTTGAGGATAGATGTTTCATCCGCCGCATAGCCCTTGGCCACAAAACCCGCATTGCGGCCGGAGGCGCCCCAGCCAATGCGTTTTGCTTCCAGCAGCGCGACTTTTTTGCCGCGCTCCACAAGCCCCAGCGCCGTATTCAGCCCCGCAAGGCCGCCGCCGACAACGCAGACATCAACATCCATCGCGCCGCCGAGCGTCGGATAGGTTTTATCCTGCCCCAGCGTTGCCACGTAATAGTTATTGTTGATGTAACCTTCCGCATAGGCCATCTGCATCTCCAGTCCCTGTCCATTGGACAAGCAATATGGCGCAAGCCCACGCAAAGGTCAAATCAGCCAAAAAAATCCCCGCCTGTGACAGCGGGGATTTTTTTGCAGTGCAGTAAATCAGCTTACCGCTTTAACGGCGGGCTTCGGCAGGTCGAGCTTGATGTGAACGTCGCGCAGCAGGTTGTTTTCAACTTGCGTCGGCGCGTTCATTAGCAAATCTTCCGCCTGCTGGTTCATGGGGAAGGCGATGACTTCGCGCACGTTCTTTTGGTTGGCGAGGAACATGACCATGCGGTCAATACCGAACGCACAGCCGCCGTGCGGCGGCGCGCCCAGCTTGAAGGCGTTGAACATGCCGCCAAACTTGGTTTCGACCGAACCCTTGGGATAGCCCGCGATTTCAAAGGCGCGCTCCATGACTTCGGGCACGTGGTTGCGGATACCGCCGGATGCAAGCTCGATGCCGTTTAGCACGCAGTCGTACTGGTAGGCCTTGATTTTCAGCGGGTCGGAATTGTTGAGCGCATCGAGGCCGCCCGCAGGCATGGAAAAGGGGTTGTGGGAGAAATCCACCTTGCCCGTCTTGTCGTTGATTTCGTACATCAGGAAATCGACGATCCAGCAGAACTTGAAGGTGTTCTTTTCAATCAGGTCGAGTTCTTCGCCAAGTTTCGTGCGCACCTTGCCGGAAAGCGGCGCGGCTTTCGCGGCATCGTCGCAGACGAAGAAGACGGCATCGCCGCTTTCAGCGCCGGTAAGTTTTTTCAATTCGTCCTGCGCGGGAGCGGGCAGGAATTTGGCGATGGGGCCTTTGCCTTCCGCGCCGTCAAACGTCACGTAACCAAGACCCGGCGCGCCTTCGCCCTTTGCCCAGTCGTTCAGTTTGTCAAAGAAGCTGCGCGGTTTTTCGATGACCTTCGGCGCGCGGACAGCGCGGACAACGCCGCCTTTTTCCAGCACGGCCTTGAACGCCTTGAATTCAACATCGGCGCGCGCAAATACGCTGGTCACATCGACGACGATCAGCGGGTTGCGCAGATCCGGCTTGTCGTTGCCGTACTTCACCATCGATTCATCAAACGGGATGCGCACGAAGGGCGGCTTCGAGACTTCGTATTTCGTGCCGGTGAAATCGGCGAATTCTTCAAAAATGCCGGCAATCACGGTTTCCATGGTGTTGAACACATCGTCTTGCGTGACGAAGGACATTTCAACGTCAAGCTGGTAGAACTCGCCCGCCGTGCGGTCGGCACGCGCGTCTTCATCGCGGAAGCAGGGCGCGATCTGGAAGTAGCGGTCAAAGCCCGACATCATGAGCAATTGTTTAAACTGCTGCGGTGCCTGCGGCAGTGCGTAGAATTTGCCGGGGTGCAGGCGCGACGGCACAAGGAAGTCGCGCGCGCCTTCAGGCGAAGATGCCGTCAAAATCGGGGTCTGGAAATCGCGGAAGCCCTGGTCGTTCATGCGGCGGCGCAACGATGAGACGAAATCGCAGCGCAGCATGATGTTGCGATGCACTTCATCACGGCGCAGGTCAAGGAAGCGGTAACGCAGGCGCACATCTTCGCCATAGGGCTCGTCGGAGTTGACCTGCAGCGGCAGCATGTCGTTCACAGGCGCGGACAGCAGCGTGAAGGATTTCGCCTTCACTTCAATTTCACCCGTCGGCAGGTTTTTGTTGGCGGTGCCGGCCATGCGCTCTACCACATCGCCTTCGATGCAGACGACGTTTTCAAGGCGCAAGCGGTCCAGCTCGGCCACGGCAGCGTCGCTTTTGTTGATGACGCATTGGGTCAGGCCATAATGGTCGCGAAGGTCGAGGAACATCAAACCGCCATGGTCGCGCTTGCGGTGGATCCAGCCGGAGATTTTGACGGCCGTCCCTTTATCCGTGCCGCGCAGCTGGCCGCAGGTATGTGAGCGATATTTATGCATGTTCTAGACCCTTATGTTCCGTGCCGGAAAAATGACCCATATTTTTAGCATAAAACCTCATCTCGGCAACGATTACCGTGATGTGGATTGCCGCCGGCTTGACAGCTTGTAATTTTATGTTAACTTTGCGCTTCAATTTATTCATATGTTAGTGACGACATGTTGCTGCTCGACCGCCTGAAAAGCTGGAACGACGCCCGCCGCCTTGAGCGCATCCGGGCTGAAGTTGCCATGGTGGCGGAAGGCCGCGCCCTG
>JBBQWK010000002.1:0-23679 GCA_038210695.1 Alphaproteobacteria bacterium | reverse complement strand
TTTCCTCCTTTACATCCTTGAGGTACATGCCAAGCGCGCGGGTAATATCATGCCTTGTGTCGAGCTCGGGGGCGATGTGGTAAAGCGGGGCCATCTGTTCGACAACTTTTGAAACAACCGGCGCAGCCGTCCAGCCAGCGGTGGCAAAGCCGTGCGATTCAGCAATGCCGACGGGTTCGTCGATGATTGCCAGCACCGCATAGCGCGGATTTTCAATCGGGAAGGCGCCCATGAAGGACGACATCAGGGAATTATGCTCGTAATGCCCGTTCTTGTTTTTCTCCGCCGTGCCGGTCTTGCCGCCGACGTTATAGCCCTCGACCGCGGCTTTTTCGCCGGTGCCGTCAGCAACAGTCAACTCCATCAGCTGGCGGATCATCAGGGAGGTTTGCGGCTTGACAACGCGCACGCCTTCCGGCGCCAGGCTTAAAGTTTTATTCTCGCTCTTCAGCAGCGTCGGGGTCACCAGAAGGCCACCGTTAACAAGGGCGGATGCCGCCCGCACTACATGCAGCGGCGATACCGCAATGCCGTGCCCGAAGGAGCAGGTGAGGGTTGAAATATCGCGCCACGGCTTCGGGTACAGGGGCGCGCCGCGCTCCGGCAGTTCCACCGGCACCGGCGCGAAAAAGCCGAATTTTTTATAAGCATCCTCTATCACATCGGTGCCGACGGACTGCGCCATGCGCGCCGTGCCGATGTTGGAGGAATACATGAAAATTTCAGGAACGGAGAGGGAGCGTTTCTTGGCGTGATAATCGCTGATGGTGAAGCGCCCATAGTGGATCGGCTCCGCCGCATCGAAGCTGGAGCCGAAGCTGACCTTGCCGGTATCAAGCGAAGCCGCCGTCGAAAACAGCTTGAAGGTCGAGCCCATTTCGAACACGCCCAGCGTGGCGCGGTTGAATTTTGCTTCATCCGGAGAATCCCCGGGGTGGTGCGGGTCAAAGTCGGGCAACGACACCATGGCGATGATTTCGCCGGTGTTCACATCCATGACAATGCCGACACCCGCCTTGGCGTGGAATTTCGTGACAGCCGCTTCCAACTCGCGGTGCATGATGTGCTGCACGCGAAGGTCGATCGTCAGCTGCACCGGTGAATCGCCGGCGGTCAGCTGCTTGTTGGCAAATTTTTCAATGCCGGAAATGCCGTGACCGTCGACATCGGTATAGCCGATGAGGTGGGAGGTGAGGCTGGCGCCGGGATAAATGCGGCGGTCTTCCTGCTGGAACGACAGGCCGGGGTGGCCAAGCGCGTTGATGGCGTATTCCTGCTTCGGCGTAATGTTACGCTCGATCCAGATGAATTTTTTGCCGGATGAAAGCTTGCGCTGCAGGTCTTCTTCGCTGGCGTCGGTCAAAATACCGGCCAGTTCCTTTGCGACCTGCGGCTTGTTATCGATCGCCGTCGTATCGGCATAGACCGATGCCATGGCAAGCGATGTGGCAACCAGCTCCCCGTTGCGGTCGAGGATGGTGCCGCGCAGCGGGTGATCCAGCGGGCGGACGTCCATGTCTGGGTCGACCATCGCCTGCTGTACGGGCTTGGAGCGCAGCAGCGTCAGGTCGACAAGGCGCAGGGAGATTGCGGTATAGCCGAGCAGCAAAAGACCCGCGACCATTACAAGGCGCAGTTTTGCCTGTCCTAGAACGCTGGAGCGCGTGCCGGGGATCGACTGGTCCTGATCGTCATACTCGCTCATGGATGCGGGCTCCCGCCAAGGCTCTTGATGACATCGCCGAAGTCGCGCTGGCCGCCGGTTGCGCCCTGAAAGGTGGGGTAGGCGGGAGGCTTATAGGCATATACAGGTGAAACCCGGCCAGCCGGCGCGGGCGGGTGATAAACGCCGCCGCGCAAGGCCGCGGGTTTCGGCGGTGAATAGACATAGTTGCGCAAGGGCGTGCGCGGCGCGGCAGAGGCCGTGGCGGTTTTCGGCACTGCGGGTTTCGTTTGTGCTTTTAGCGGCGAGACCAGTTCGTCGCCGGACGCTTTTTCAATTTTCAACGGCAGCGGTTTTGCCGGTACGACGGGAGTCAGCGCCAGTTCGGGCTTTGCGGGTTCGGGTTTGACAACTGCGGCTTCTGCAACATCCGGTTTCGGTGTGTCAGGCTTTTCTTCTATGGCGGGCAGCGTTGCTGCGCCTGTATCTTCCTCGGCGACTTTCGGCGTGTCGGTCGCGGGTGCGGCGTCAATCGGTTTCGCGTCAAGATCGGCGACTTTGCCAAACTGCTTGCCCTTCAACGGTGTGAGGTCGAGGTATTGCTTGCTGAGTTTTTCAAGGCGGTCGGGCTGGTTCAGGTAGCTCCATTCCGCCTGTAGGACGCGCAGGGATTCATCTTCCTTTTGCGTTGCCGCGTCGATGGAGGCGAGCTTGGTGCGACCGTCCGTCACCTGTTGGCTGGTGTGGAACAGCATCGCGCCGCATATCGCCCCCAGAAACAGCCAGAGGAAGGTGGTCTTACGCATGCCGTGCCTCCATAACAGGTTCTGCCGTACGAATGCCGTAACGCAGGTGGGCGGAGCGGGACCGCCCGTTGCGCGCAACTTCGGCAGCGCTGGGCTTCACGCCATTATTGGCTTCCATGCGGAAGCTGGGCTTTGCATCATCGGGGCGCGGCGGCAGGTGGCGGGAGGCGTTGGGTTCCCGCCCTGATTTTTCGCGGAAGAAATTTTTCACGCGCCAGTCTTCCAGCGAATGGAAGGACACCACCACAAGGCGGCCGTCTGCGGCCAGCAGATTTTCGGCGGCATCCAGCGCGCGCTCCAGCTCCCCTAGCTCGTCATTCACGTAAATGCGCAAGGCCTGAAAGGTGCGGGTGGCGGTATCGGTTTTGAGGCCGCCGTGCATGGGCAGCACGCTATGGATGACATCCACCAGCTGCATGGTGGTTTCAATCGGCTGTGCTTCACGGGCGGCGACAATTTTGCGGGCAATCGCGCGGCTGGCGCGTTCTTCGCCGTAGGTGAAAATAATATCGGCGAGGTCTTTTTCATCCGCATCGTTCACAACGTCGCGGGCGCTGATGCCGGAAAGGCTCATGCGCATATCCAGCGGGCCTTCCGCCTGAAAGGAAAAACCGCGCTCCGGCGTCTGCAGCTGGATTGATGAAACGCCAAGGTCGAGGACAAAGCCGTCAATCGCCTCGACACCAACGCCATCCAGCAATTGCGCCACATCCCCAAAGCAGCCATGCAGCGGAATGAATTTGTCGCCGTATTGTTTTTGCAGGGGCTTTGCGCGCTCCATCGCCTCCGGATCGCGGTCGATGCCATAGACGGTGCAGTCAGCAGCATCCAGAATAGCGCGGGTATAGCCGCCGGCGCCGAAAGTGCCATCCACATAAATGCCGCCGTCGCGCGGGCTGAGCGCCTGCAGCACTTCATCCAGCATGACCGGAATATGGCCAGTCGTTCCGCTTGCAGCGGCGACTTTTGACGGCGACGTCTTCTTCAACTGCGGTGCGACCCCGATGACGGCCTCCGGAACATTGCCCGGAGTGCTCGAATTTTTTTGTTTTTGTTAAACGGCAGGCCACACCCCAAAGTGGAAAACCCTGCAACATTCAACCCCGCCTTCAATGTATCGCGGCGTTAAATATGCGTCAACGCGAAGATGTGCAAAAAGGCCTGATTTAATAAGGCTTTTTTGTGCAGCGCGGCGGGGATTAAGGCCGTGCGGAATCCTTGCCGGGCAGGCGGCGGGAAACATTCGCATCCGGCGGGTTGCCGCCCAGCTCGCGCAGCTTCCCGCGCATCAGTTCGACCTCGTCCTGACTGTCGAGATCGCTGAACCTTGTTTGCACCATGTTGCTGCTCACGGATGTCCGGTACCAGATGCTGTAAACTTCCGTCACCTGCTGGGCGCGGAAATTGAAAATGCGCCGCAGCGTCGGGTCACTTTCCACCTGATGGGTGAAATTGGTGCGCACCGACAGCGTATAATCGTTCAGCTTTTCAAAGGTTTCCGGATTTTCGTCAGACATGGGGTTTCCTATGTAAACTATCTTAACCCTGATTGGGTGCGCGCAAGGAAGCCGGCAGTTTGCCAAGGCCTTTGGGAAGAACGTCTTCAAGCGCGGGCGGCTTGCCCTCAAGCGCCATCAACTTGGCGTGCATGTATTTAATTTCATTGTCGGACGGCAGGTCGTCGAAACTTTGGATGTTCGTGGCACTGGAAAGGGATGATGTTCCGGCTGCATCGCCGCCGCGGCCTTCCCACAGCCAATCGCGGTGAATGGTTGTCACCTGACGGGACATGAAATTGAACAGCTTGGTATAGCCGTCACATTTCTGCACGCCGTCGCGGGTTTCTTCGTGGCGGTTGAAATCGACGCGGAGGGTATAGTCGCCGACACGGTTGAATTCTTCTTGCATGGGTGTTCCTTTACTGGGGCGCTTTGAGGCCGGCCGCTTTTTTCGGCAGGCTGGTGACAAGGTCGTCGATGGATGGCGGCATGCCGCCAAGGGTTTTCAGCTTTGCATGCATGGCGATAACTTCATCCATGCTGTCAAAATCGCTGAAATTACGCTGGCCCATGGCGCTTGTCAGGGCAACGGCCGATGCCGGTTCTTTCACATACTGGCTGCTGCCGGGAATTTTGAAATCAACTTTGCCGCCGCGCTCGTACAGCGTCGTCACTTCGCGCGCCTTGAAATTGAAGATGCGGCGAAGGCGTGCGCCGCCCCATTCATCGCCGGTTTCATTCAGGGGCGTCAGCACCTGCAGGGTGTATTCGTCCAGTTTTTTGAAGCTCGGGGGCATTTAATCGGCCCGCGGCAGGCGGGAGGGTCTTTTGCTGGCACCAAATGTTTCTTCCAGCGCCGGCGGCGTGCCGCCAAGGGATGTCAGCGTTTCGTGCATCAGGCGCACTTCCGCCGTGCTCGGCAGATCGTCAAAATTCTCCGTGCGGGTGGTGGTCGCGACCGAAGCCGCGCCGCCGCGGTCACTGCCGTGCGACTGGAACAGCAGGTCCCGCGTCATGGTGGTGACCTGCGCCGCGAGGAAATTGAAGGTGCGCGTGATCGATGAAATATGCGTCATGTATTGCGAGCCGTAGCTGTCGAACTGGATCTTTTTTTCGTCGATCACGTCGAGGGTATAGGCATTGGCGGCAACATACTTCTCGGCCATGGCGGCATCCTTCAAAACGGCAATTATTCGATGCCCGCAAACTACGAAAGCAGGGGAGCTATGTCAATTGATGATTAACATATTAGAATAGCGAAGGTATTCGTTTTCCAGATTACTGGCCCGGTGCTTTGGGTGCCTTCGGCTTGCGAATCTTCTTTACCGGTTTCTGCTCGGCTTTGGGTTTTGCGGCCTCGACTTTGTCGAGGAAACGCTCTGCCGCAGCGCCCGCCTCGACCATCAGATCGCTGATCTCGGGGTTGCGGGTAATGGCATAGGTGCCGCGCGGCAGAGTTTCCGTTTTCAGCTCCGCCAGCGTCTTGCCGCCGCTATAGGTTTCGGCGATGCCGGCATTGCCGGTCGATGTATCGAGGAACATGCGGAACAGCGCCTTCTGCCGGCCCTCATCCGGCGGGTTCAGCAGGATGAAATCGACGACGGGGTCTTTGCCAAGGTCGGGCGTCTTCAGCTCTTCCGTCAGCGACAGGGTGCAGAGGGTTTCCAGCACCTCCTGTTTTTGCTTCGCCACATCGCGCACGTAATCGGCGCGGAGGTCGAAGTTTTTGCGGGCGACTTCCTTGAACTTCACCATCAAGCCTTCGTATTGCTCGGGCGCGGTTTGTTCATTCACGGCGGCGGGCATCGTGCCTTCAACGGCATCCAGCATCAGCGGCGTTTTTGCCATGCCAAGGCGGGCAATCTCCCCGTTACGCTCGACCGTGGAATCAATGTCGCGCGCGGCAGATTTTTGCAAAGCGGCTTCAATGCGCTTCGTGTAGTCCTTCGGGGAAGCAAGGAAGCCATCGTCTTTTTCCTTGCGGTTCATGTAGCCGACTTTGGCCCAGGCGGAATCCTCCAGCAATGTCAGGTAGACATATTTTTGCGTCAGCGCATCGCGGTAGACGGCCTGTACCTTCGGGTTTTCCGGCAGCATGTCAAAAAGGCTTTTCGCCTGCTCGACGCGGGATTCATCATACTGCAGCATGGATTTCACCTGCGCTTCGAAGCCGGAGGTATCGACGATTTTATCGGACAGCAGCGCCGAGATATCAAAGAAGGTGCGCGACAGGTCAATCATCGCGGTGCCGTCTTTGCTCACCAGATGCGGCGTGTTCTCGCGGAAATCCGCCAGTTTCGCGTCGTAAAAAGTTTTCAGCTCGGCGTTGTTGAGGAAGCGCTCGCAATCGCCGATCAGCAGGGTTTTCTGCTCCGCCTTCTTGCGCATTTCCTCGCCGGTGCGGGTCTGGCGGTCGGGGTGGTACATGCCGCGGGCGTGACCAAAGGCCTTTGAAATATCCGCCTTGTCGGAGGATTCAGAGATGCGTACCGGAAAGCCGCCGTCTTCCATGATTTTGTTGATGAACGCATAGCGGTCAAAAATGTAATGGATGCCTTCGACGGTATCGTAGCTCATGCTGCCTATCCTTCAATCAGTCCAAAAAATAATAAACCAGAGGGCCTGTAAGCCGGGTTTTGTCGCGCCTTGCGGCACGGATGACCATTCATCTCGAACTACAGTTACCTGCAGCCTCTAGCAACCAACCCGGAAAGCGAGGCTGAAAAACGGGCCCTGTGAAAACCGAAGCCTTCACGTGCTCTCCCTATTTGGTCTTGCTCCCGGTGGGGTTTTCCATGCCAGTTTTGTTACCAAAACCGCGGTGCGCTCTTACCGCACCTTTTCACCCTTGCCGCTCCACCGAAGTGGAGGTTGGCGGTATGTTCTCTGTGGCACTTTCCCTGAAGTCACCTTCGCCGGACGTTATCCGGCACCGGATTCTCATGGAGCCCGGACTTTCCTCGATATTGCTACCGCGATCATCCGGCCCTCTGGTTTGAGGGCAGAGTAGACTTAGGGCATAGAACCGTCAAGGGTATTATGAATATTTAGAAGACCTTGGGGCGCAAGGCAAGCCTTTGACGCACAAGGGCTTTTGCACGGTAATGCGTGCGGGCGGTAATGATCCCCACCTTTTCATCATCCCAGAAAGCCTCCGGCTCGAAGTGGCGCTGGAAGGCGGTGACGAGGGTTTTGGCATCGACCCGCGAGTCGTAGCCATAGCGGGTGAGGAGCGATTTGATATCGTCTTCGCTGGCGGGGGTTTCTTCCGCATCCAGCTTTTCGGTGTCCGTCGGCTCTGGCCAGAGGCCGATTTTCTGGTTGGCGAGCGACATCCACGGGAATAGTTCACCGGGGTCTTTTTTACGCTCCGGCGCAATGTCGGAATGCGCCAGCACATGGTAGGGCAGAATTTTGTGACGCGAAATAATATCGCGGCAGAGGTTTGCCACCGCCTGCATCTGGATTTCGGGGAAGGACACATAGCCATAGCCATGCCCCGGGTTTTGAATTTCAATGCCGATGGAAGATGAATTGATATCTTCTTCCCCCTGCCAGCTGGATTTACCGGCATGCCAGGCCCGCATTTCTTCCGGCACAAGGCGCATGACCATGCCCTGTTCATCGACAAGGTAGTGGGATGATACCTGCCGTTCTTTTGACTGCAAAATTTGCAAGGCATCAAACGCCGTCGCCGTATCGGTGTAATGCAAAATCAGCAGGCTGGGTGTCTTGCCATGCGCGCGCGGCCCGAAGTTGGGGGATGGCGCGTCGGTGATGATCATTTGTGCTTTTTAGGCGCGTTCTGGTTGATGCGGGCAACGGCGCGGAGCTTGGCAACCGTCGCGGCGCTGGCCTTGCCGGGCGTGGCATTCGGGTCTTTAAAAATTTCCGGTTCGTAGCGCTGCTGGAAGGCGGAGATGATATCCTTCAGCGCAGGCTTGTTTTTGCCATGCGCTTCCACACCATAGCCTGCGGCCTTGAACAACTCTTTCAGCTGGCGCGGGCTGCGTGCCACGGCGGCGGCGTTGAACTTGTCTTTAATGGTCGGCTTCGGCCAGCGGCCAATATCGTGCCGCGCCATTTTCGCCCAGGGGAAATGGTAACCGGGGTCCTGCTTGCGGTCGGGCGCAATGTCGGAATGGCCGAGAATATTTTCCGGCGCGATGCCGCGGCGGTACATGATGTCCTTGCACAGCAGGGCGAGGGAGAATAACTGCTCGTTCGTATAGGGCTGGTTATCGCGGTTTGACATTTCAATGCCGATAGAGCGGGAATTCAAATCATCCTTGCCCATCCAGCTGGAAACGCCGGCATGCCAGGCGCGTTTTTCTTCATCCACCAGCGTGAAAATATTGCCCTTTTCGTCAATCAGGTAATGGGCGCTGACCTCCGACTTCGCATCGGTCAACCGGTCAAGCGCGGCTTTTGTGGAATCCATGCTGGTGTAGTGGATGATGATGTAATCAAGCGTCGTTCCCTCCCGCCGGTCATTGAAGTTCGGCGATGGCTGGTCGAAGCATTTCATAGCAGCGTCACAAATTCCTGCACAAGCTTTTCAAAGTTCGCCGCACCGCGGCCCGCATTTTCCAGCGTGTGCGCATGGCTGATTTTTTCGTCCGAAAGCCCTGCGCCCATATTGGTGATGCAGGAACAACCCACTACCTTCATGCCGCAATGCCGCGCAATAATGCAGTCCGGCACGCTCGACATGCCAACGGCATCTGCGCCCATGGTTTTCGCCATGCGGATTTCAGCAGGGGTTTCAAATGTCGGGCCGCGGAAGGCGATGTAGACGCCTTCATGCAGCGTGATGTTGATATTTTTGGCGGCAGTTTTCAATTTATTGCGAAGGTCAACGTCCCAGGCATCCGTCAGCGGCACAAAGCGGGGGCCGAAGTCTTCATCATTCGCGCCCACCAGCGGGTTCATGCCCATATAGTTGATATGGTCTGAAATCATCATGAGTTCCGAAACGCCAATATCGGCGCGAAGGCTGCCGGCAGCGTTGGAGACAAACAGCGTTTCAATGCCGACCGCTTTCAGCGTGCGGATCATGGTTTTCAGCGGATACGGATCATCCGTCTCGTAAAAATGCTTGCGGCCTTTGAGGGCGATGACGTCAACGCCGTTCAGCTTGCCGGCAATCAATTCGCCGCTATGGCCGACGATGGTGAGGGTGGGGAAGCCCGGCAGTTCGGTATAGGGAATCTTCACCGCATCCATCACCTTGTCGCCAAGCCCGCCAAGGCCAGAGCCGAGGATGATGGCGATTTTGGGCTTGCGGGCGCCCAGCTTCGCAGTCACCAGCGCCGCCGACAATTCAACGTGATGCTTGTGCTGCGTCACATGATTGGGCACATCGGGCGATACCGTTTGGAGGGCAGCGGACATGGCAATTCCTTAAATTTTGATAGCCATATCATAGCCGCTATAAATCTGCTGGCAAGAAGCGGTTTTAAACCAGTGCCTCTTAAACTTTGCGCGCGACCATTAACTTTTTAATCTCTGCAATCGCCAGCGCCGGGTTCAGGCCCTTGGGGCAGGTATTTGTGCAGTTCATAATGGTATGGCAGCGGTACAGGCGGAAGGGGTCTTCCAGCTGGTCAAGGCGCTCGCCCGCGCCTTCGTCGCGCGTGTCGGCAATCCAGCGGTAGGCCTGAATGAGAATGGCGGGGCCGAGGAAGCGGTCGCCGTTCCACCAGTAGCTGGGGCAGGAGGTGGAGCAGCAGAAGCACAAGATGCAGGCAGCAGGGCCCTTGCCGTCATCGCCGTTCAGCAGGTTCGCGTCATTCGCGCTCTGCAGGTTTTCACGGCTGGGGGCGGGGGATTCTTTCTTCATCCACGGCTCGATGGTCGCAAGCTGGGCATAGGGAATGGAAAGGTCCGGCACCAAGTCTTTAATCACCGGCATATGCGGCAGCGGCGTGACTTTGACTTCGCCCTTAATATCGTCCAGGTGCTTGGTGCAGGCGAGGGTATTCGTGCCATCAATGTTCATGGCGCAGGAACCGCAAACGCCCTCGCGGCAGGAACGGCGGAAGGTCAGCGTCGGGTCGACTTCGTTTTTAATGTAAATCAGCGCGTCCAGCACCATGGGGCCGCACTTGCTCATGTCGATTTCATAGCTGTCGAGGCGCGGGTTTTTCTTGTCGTCGGGGTTCCAGCGGTAAACGCGGAAGTTGCGCGTCTTCTTCGCGTCAGGGGCGGCTTTCCAGCTCTGCCCGTCGGTGATTTTGGAATTCTTGGGAAGGGTAAATTCGACCATGTGGCTTATTCCGCTGGCGTGGTGAAACAACTCCTCAAAAATATGCATTTTGCTGCCGGAAAGAAAGGGCGAAGTTTTAAATTATTTGGATTTCAACCACTTGGCTTTTTGCCATATAGCGCGCGGCTTTGCCGGATTGACAGAAAGAAGCGCGGTTGCTACTCAATAACCCTCAAATTTTCAAAATTTCAGCAAAAGGATTTTTAAATGTCCAAGCACCAGCCCCTCGGCATCATGGCCAGCTTTTCCAACGTCACATTCAAAAAAGACGGCGCGGAAGTTTTTTCCGCTTCCGTCACCAGCGGCGGCTGCTTCGGCCCCGATGATGATATCAAAGTCATCAACCGCGGCTTCGAAGAAATGAAACGCCAGGGCAAAGCCGCCTCGGTTGATTTCAACACCGTCGCCCTCAAGCCCCAGTTCGGCGGCACCGAACGCGCCTACGAAGTCGCCGTCAAAAACAACGCGATCGATGCCAAAAGCCTGAAGCGCGTCCAGCCGTAATTTATTTGATTTCAAAAAAGCGCCCGCTGGCAACAGCGCGGCGCTTTTTTAATTCTTCGCCTGCTTGCTCGGCGCCAGCGTTTTTAATTGCTGGTCGACAAGGCGGATGCGGCAGAGGGCGTCGGCATCTGCGGCGGATTTGGTGCCGGTGTAAAGCTGCGTTTCATAGCTGCATTGCGCAGCGATGAAGGATTTGAAAGCGGCTTCGCTTTTGTGCAGCGCGCCTTCCAGATCGCGCTCTTTCAGCGCCGGATTGTCGGCGGCCATTTTGCGGGCCTCGACGTAGAGCGTGTTGTAGGCTTCATCCAGCTGTTTTTCCGTTTCCTTGGCGGCATCGAATTCGCAGGTGACCGAGGCGTCATGGCTCATGCCGGGTTTCCAGCATTTTTCAATCGTGTCGGTGCTCATGCTGGCGGCAATTGCGCCGGATACCGCGAAGAAAGCGGCGACAACGGCGAGGGAGGCGGCAGCGCAGCGTTTCATGCTTAGTAAACCCGCGCTTTCGGCGGCACGACTTCGGCTTCATTCGTCAGCGTGCGCATGTGGACGGGGCGGTAGGTGATGTTTGTCTTGCCGCCATCGTTCACATAGACAACGCTGTGCTTCATCCATTCCGCATCGTTGCGGTCGGGGAAGTCTTCGTGCGCATGCGCGCCCCGTGACTCTTTCCGGTTTTCGGCGGAAACGACGGAGGCGACGGCCTGATACATCAGGTTATCCAGCTCGATGGTTTCAACAAGGTCCGAGTTCCAGATCATGGAGCGGTCGGCAACGCCAAGGTCGGCGCGGCCACCAAAAATATTCTCCATTTTATCGACGCCTTCTTTGAGCAACTTCGAAGTGCGGAAGACGGCGCAGTGTTCCTGCATCGTTTTTTGCATGTTGAGGCGGAGGGCGGAGGTGCGGGTGGCGCCGCTGGCATTGCGCAGGCGGTCAAGGCGCTCGAGGGAATTCGCACCGGCATCCGCCGGCAGGCGTTTGTGCGACGCGCCGGGGGTAATGACTTTCGCCGCCTGAATTGCGGCCGCACGTCCGAAGACGACGAGGTCGAGGAGGGAGTTGGAGCCAAGGCGGTTCGCGCCATGCACGGAAACGCAGGCCGCTTCGCCCACGGCCATCAAGCCCTGCACAATACGGTCGGGGTCATCCTTGGTCGGGTTGACGACTTCGGTGCGCACGTTGGTCGGAATACCGCCCATGTTGTAATGCACTGTCGGCAGCACGGGGATCGGCGCCTTGGTCACATCGACGTTGGAGAAGATGCGCGCGGTCTCCGCAATACCCGGCAGGCGTTCGCGGATGATGGCGGGGTCAAGGTGTTCAAGGTGCAGGTGGATATGGTCTTTCTGGTCACCCACGCCGCGGCCTTCGCGGATTTCAATCGTCATGGAGCGGCTCACCACATCGCGGGAGGCGAGATCTTTGGCGGAGGGCGCATAGCGCTCCATAAACCGCTCGCCTTCGGAGTTGGTGAGGTAGCCGCCTTCGCCGCGCACGCCTTCGGTAATCAGGCAGCCTGCGCCGTAAATGCCGGTCGGGTGGAATTGAATAAACTCCATGTCCTGCAGCGGCAGGCCGGCACGCAAAACCATGGCATTGCCATCGCCCGTGCAGGTATGCGCCGAGGTGCAGGAGAAGTAGGCGCGGCCGTAGCCGCCCGTCGCCAGCACAACCGAATGCGCACGGAAGCGGTGAATGGTGCCATCCGCCAAATTCCACGCCATCACGCCACGGCAAACGCCCTCATCATCCATGATGAGGTCGAGCGCGAAATATTCGATGAAGAATTCGGCTGTGTGCTTCAACGACTGTTGATACAGCGTGTGCAGAATGGCGTGGCCCGTGCGGTCGGCCGCGGCACAGGTCCGGCGCGCAGTGCCCTTGCCCATATGCGTCGTCATGCCGCCAAAGGCGCGCTGGTAAATTTTACCTTCATCCGTGCGGCTGAACGGCACGCCGTAATGTTCCAGCTCGATAACGGCGGGAATGGCTTCGCGACACATATATTCAATCGCGTCCTGGTCGCCGAGCCAATCGGAGCCCTTGACGGTGTCGTACATGTGCCAGCGCCAGTCGTCCTCGCCATTGTTGCCAAGCGCGGCGGAAATGCCGCCCTGCGCCGCCACGGTATGGGAGCGGGTGGGGAACACCTTGGTGATGCAGGCCGTTTTCAGGCCTTTTTCCGCCATGCCGAAGGTGGCGCGGAGGCCTGCGCCACCGGCGCCGACGACAACAACGTCATATTCATGTTCGATGATGGGATAGGTCTGTTGCATGGTGATTACCCGGAAATGATGTGAGCGGCAAGGCTGAGCCAGACAATGGCGGCGGTGCAGGCAACGCCCATAAAGATAAAGCCGATCTGGTTCAGCAGCAGAATGCCAAGCTTCCAGCCTTCATGATGGACGTAGTCTTCCACCACCACCTGAATGCCAAGGGCGGCATGGTAAAAGCTGGTGATGACAAAAAGAATGCCCGCAATGGCAATCGCCGGATGGCCGATCCAGTGCAGGAAATGCGCGTGGTTTGCATCAACAATGTTGTGCAGAGAGAACAGCCAGAACAGGCTCAGCGGCAAAAGCGCAATGGATGACACGCGCTGCATCCACCAGTGGTGCACGCCCTGTCTGGCGGAGCCGAGACCGCGGGCGCGGCCCATATCCGTGCGAAGCGAAGGCTGATCATGTGCCATTTTAAAAAAATTCCTGCTTAGTTAGTGGCCGCGCACCAGATGGCGCCGGCGCAGATGAAGGATGAAATAACCACAACCCAGCCGCTGGCATAGGCGCTTTTCAAATCAAGCCAGCGCCCTGTATCCCAGACCATGTGACGGATGCCGTTGAGGAAGTGGTAGGAAAAAGCCCAGACCCAGCCGAACAGCATCAGCTGCCCGACGATGGAATGAGAAGCTTCGTGGAATTGACGGAAACTGTCGGGGCCCATCCATGCCGCCATCAGCCACCATGTCAAAACAATCGCGCCGAAGGCGAGGCCCACACCCGTCATGCGGTGCAGGATCGACATCGCCATGGTCAGCTGCCAGCGGTAGACCCCGAGGTGCGGGGAAAGGGGGCGGTTAGTGTTTGCCATAATTTTGTAATTTCCCTTGGATGAAGCGGCCGAATTCAACGCCGCGCAACTTACCGCAACATACGCTTTCCGCTTGTTACCCGTCTAGGGTGCAAACGACCAAAAACCCATGGAGACGTCGGGATAGTGTATTGACTTTTCATATGAATAAAATAGGCTTCCCTCACAAGCAACATACCGCGACGGATTTAACGTCCAAAGCCTCGAAGGCCCATATCTTTTAGAACGGTTTCGTTCTAATTATGACCATCGACCAAAGGACATCAAGATTCGGTTTTCATCGCCGCCCACTCAATTATATGAGAAGGCGGATTGCGAAGGGACAAAGCTGCCGTGACCACATCAGGTTCGCCGCTACCAGCCAGTACGCCGCGCGTCTTTACCGTGGCGCCCGACAAACCCTTTCTCAACGCCATCGCCCGCGGCATTCTTGACCGCACCGGCGATGATCCGCTGAAGCTTTCCGATTACACGATTTTAGTGCCCGACCGGGCAACGCGCGATTTGCTGCGCCAGGCCTTCATGGAACAGCAGGGCGGCAAGCCCGGCATCATGCCCCGCATCGACAGCCCCGGCGACATGGACAATGACGATTTGGGCCTCAAGGTTTCCGACAACCCGGTTTTGTCGCAAGCGCTGATGGATATTCCGCCTGCCGTGCCGCGCCTCCACCGCCAGCTGATGCTGGCTGAAGAAATTTTGAAAATTCCCGGCATGGCGTCGTCCGTGCAAAAGGCGATCAAGCTCGGCGGTGAACTCGGCCGCTTCCTTGATGAACTGCAGCGCAATAACATCGAGCTGAAAAACGTTGATAAGCTGGTGCCGCCGGAATTCAAAGCACAGTGGTCGCATACCGCCGAATTTTTGAAAATCCTCAGCCACACCTGGCCGGAACGTCTCGAAAAGCTCGGCATGGTGGATCCGGAGGAACATAAAAACGCGCTGATCGAAATTCAAGCCTTCCACTGGAAGCAGAACCCCACCACCAAGCCGCTGATCGCCGTCGGCTTTACCGATACCGCGCCGGCCGTGTTGTCGCTGCTGCAATCCGTCTCCCAGCTGCCGCAGGGCGCGGTGGTGCTGCCCGGCGTTGACAAACTGCTCGACCAGAAAAGCTGGGATGTTGTGGGGCCCGTGCACCCGCAATATGCCTTCAAGAAAATGCTAAGCGCCTTTGGCGTGGACCGCGCCGATGTGCAGGACTGGCAGGAAACGCTCGCATCCCCGCCGCATGTGCGTGCCAATGACCTTGCAACAACTAACCTCGAGCGCCAGAAGCTGATGCGCGAAGTGATGCGCCCCGCCGGCACATCCGAGGGCTGGAGCAATCTGACCGCCCGCCGCAAAGCGCCGAAGAAGGCCGCCAACAAAAACACGCCCGTAACACCCACTGGCGACAAGGAAATTGATGTTCAGGCCTTGAGCGGCATGGATTTGATTACCGCGACCTCCCAGCAGGAAGAAGCTTCCGTCATCGCCCTCAAAATGCGCGAGACGCTGGAAATTCCCGGCCGTACCGCCGCGCTGGTCACGGGTGACCGCTCCCTTGCGCGCCGCGTTGCCGCGCGGCTGCGCTACTGGAAAATCGAATGTGAAGACAGCGCCGGCAAATCGCTGGCCGAAACGCAAAGCGGCATTTACCTGCTCGCCACTGCCAACATGGCCGCCGAAGAATGGGCGCCCGTGCCCATGCTGGAAGCGTTGAAACACCCGCTTGCCGCGCTTGGTGAGTCGCAATCAACCTTTGCCGAAAAACTTTTCCGCCTTGAAGACATCGCGCTGCACGGTCCCCGCCCCGGCGCAGGCGCAGAAGGTCTCCGCCAGACGCTGACCGCCGCCTTCAACCGCGCCGCCCGCCGGCCGGAGCCGAAACCGCAGGCGGAACTGGATGCCGCCAAAAAAGAACTTGATGATGTTGTGACCGCGCTGGAAACCGCCGGCAAAAGCTTCTTCGATAAAATGGCCGCCGGCAAGCCGCTGCCGTTTAAAGAGTTTCTGGATGACCACATCCGCTTTGCCGAAGCGCTGGCGAAGGACGACAAGGAAAGCGGCGCCGACCGCCTGTGGCGCGGCGATGCCGGCGTCAAATCCGCCCGCTTTATGACGCAATTGCGCGAAGCCGCCAAGCACATCCCCGATGTGACGGGGCGTGATTACGTTGATGTGCTGCATGGTTTGATGCGCGATGTCAGCGTCCAGCCCGCAACCCAGCCGCATCCGATGCTGAAAATTCTGACGCCGGAACAGGCGGGGCTGGTAAAGTCCGACATCGTTATCGTCGGCGGCCTTAATGATGAGGTCTGGCCAAAGCGGCCGGATGAATCCCCCTGGCTGTCGCCCGACATGGTGAAGGCCATCGGCCTGCCGCCGCTCGATGAGTCCATCGGCCATTCGGCGCACCAATTTATTCAGGCGATTTCCAACCCCAACGTGCTGCTGTCCCGCTCCGTCCGCTCCGGCGATGCGCCGACCGTGTCATCCCCGTTCCTCACGCGTCTTATGATGGTGTTAAAGGGCGCTGGGCTTGATGACGACATCCAGAACAAAAGCCAGCTGCTGGATATCCATACCGCCATGCACACACCCGCGGAAGTCACGCCCATTGCCCCGCCGGAGCCGCGCCCGCCTGTCTCCGTCCGGCCCAAGCAGCTGCCGGCCACCGCTATCGAAGCGTTGATGCGTGACCCCTATACCGTCTACGCCAAATACATCCTCAAAATCCGCCCGCGAGACCCGCTGGATGCATGGCCCTCCGTTTCCGAACGCGGCACCTTTACCCACGACGCGCTGGACGCCTTTGTGAAAAAATATCCCGACCAGATGCCGGATAATGCTTACGACGAGTTGCTGAAAATCGGCGAGGACGCTTTCAAGACGCGCCTCAATAACCCGTCGGTTCAGTCTTTCTGGTGGCCGCGGTTCGAGCGGATTGCCAAATGGTTCGTGAAGTTTGAAGCCGAGCGCCGTGAAATGACCCGCAACCTCGGCACCGAAGTGCGCGGCAAGCTGGAGATTGATTTGGGCGACGGTGAAACCTTTACCCTCACCGCCATCGCCGACCGTATCGACCGCAATGCCGACGACCAGACGGTGATTATCGATTATAAAACCGGCGCGGTACCGACGCAAAAATCCGTCGCGCTCGGTTTCTCTCCGCAGTTAACGCTGGAAGCGCTTATCGCCTTCACCGGCGGCTTCGACAAAATTGATGCCAATGAAGTCGGTGAAATCCAGTACTGGAAACTTTCCGGCGGCAGGCCCGCGGCAGAAGTCACCAAGGTCAAGGGCGATGTAAAACAGCTGGTATCCGAAGCGCGCGAAGGCGTCACCAATCTTGTCAAAACCTTCAACGACAAAAAAACCCCGTATCTCTCGACCCCGAAACCCGAATGGGCGCCGCGCTATCACAACTATGAACACCTCAGCCGTGCCGGCGAATGGAGCACCGTGAAACAGACGGGCGCCAAGAAAAAAACCAAGAAGACGACTGCCCGCCGCACCCCCACAGCCGGTAAAGGAGGGTCAAAATAATGGCCGACGGTTCGACACCCAAAAAACAATTGAAAAATGCCGGCGCCAATAAAGGCCGCCCCGACCCCAACGTCGTGCAGCGTCAGGCGTCAGACCCGCAAGCCTCTGTCTGGGTTACTGCTTCCGCCGGTACCGGCAAGACCAAAGTTTTGACCGACCGTGTGCTGCGCCTCATGCTCAATGGTTCGAAACCCGATCAAATTTTATGCCTGACATTTACGAAGGCCGCCGCCTCCGTCATGACCAACCGCATTCGTGAAGAGCTCAGCACCTGGGCGACGTGTGATGATGCCAAGCTGAATGACAAGCTGACAAAACTGACCGGCCGCAAGCCCACCGCCGAAGTCACCACCCGCGCCCGCCAGATGTTCGCCGAATTCCTTGATGCCTACGGCGGCATGCGCGTGCAGACCATCCACTCCTTCTCGCAAAACCTGCTGCGCCGCTTCCCCATCGAATCCGGCATCCCGCCTTATTTTGACGTGATGGACGACCAGACCTCCGCCGAAATGCTGCGCTCCTCCCAGGCAGATGTTTTGCGCGATGTGCGCAAACACCCTGATACCGAGCTTGCCAAAGCGGTCAATATGGTCACGCCCGAAATGTCGGAAGATGATTTTTCCGCCCTTATCGGGGAATTGACCTACCGCCGCGGGCAGCTGCTCTCCACCTTCACGGCGGCGGGCGGCATGGAGCCGACGATTGATGCGGTCTACAAAACCCTTGGCGCCACCAAGGGCCGCGACCCTGTGGACATGAATGCGCTGCTGAACACCGACATCGGCCTCAACGGTAATCCGCCCGATCTGGATGCGTTGAAGGATGCGGCGGATATTCTTGCCAGCGGCTCCCCCACCGATCTTGAAAAAGCCAAGATGATCAAGGCGTGGATTTTGCACCCCGACCAGCGTCAGGAATTATTCTGGGATTATGCGTCGGTATTTTTGACCCAAGACCGCGAGATGCGCAAACGCCTGACCACCAAAGCCACCTCCGGCGCGCAGGACGCGATGGAGCGCGAGGCCGAACGCCTGATGGACGGCATCGAAGCCATTTCCACCATGAACGTCGCGCGCGGCACGGAATCTATTTTGCGCCTCTCCGGCGCTATTCTGGAGAAATACGGCGAGAAGAAACGCTCCCTGAACCTGCTCGACTATGACGACCTCGTGCATAGCGCGAACAAGATGATGAATCAGGATAATGCCGCCGCCTGGGTGCTGCAAAAGCTGCCCGGCAACCTGCAGCATATTCTGGTGGACGAAGCGCAGGATACCAACCCCGACCAGTGGCAGCTTGTTGCCGCCATCGCGCGCGAATTTTTCACCAACGCGCAGCGCAAGGCATCGAAGGACCACACCATTTTTGTCGTTGGCGATGAAAAACAGTCAATCTTCAGCTTCCAGCGTGCCGACCCCAAGGAATTCAACCTCCGCAAAAAATTCTTTGCCGACCTCGTGAAACAATCGGGCGGCAAATGGCGCGAAGTTGAAATGGAAATCGCCTTCCGCTCCAGCCCCGCCATTACGCAAGCGGTGGATGCCGTATTCAGCAACCCCGAAGCCTCCGACGGTTTGTTCTTTGAAGAAGATGCCGGCAAAAAACAGGTTCACCACACACCGTTCCGCCGCGGACAGGCTGGCGTTGTCGAGGTACATCCCGTTGTGCGCGCCGAAGAACAGCCCCCGACAAAGCCATGGTCGCTGCCGACTGAAATGGAAGCCGGCAAGGACCCCGCCGGCGATCTCGCCGATAATATCGCAGAGCAGATCAAGCAGTGGCTTGATAATGGCGAGCAGCTTGAATCGCGCAAACGTCCCATCAACCCTGCCGATATCCTGATCCTCGTTCGCCGCCGCTCCGCCTTTGTGGATGACATGGTACGCGCACTCAAAAAGCGCGACATTCCTGTTGCCGGCGCAGACCGCATGTCCCTTCGCGAACAGATTGCGGTGATGGACCTTGTCGCGCTTGGTGAATCGCTCTTGTTCCCGCGCGATGATTACAAGCTGGCCTCCGTCCTCAAAACACCGCTGATCGGCATGAACGACCAGCAGCTGGAAGACCTCGCCGTTGGCCGCCCCGCTGATTTGTGGGCAGCATTGCAGGCGAAAGCTGCCGAGAATAAAGATGCAAAACCGGGTGACGCCGGCCGCGTTTACAAAGATGCATTTGAATATCTCTCCGGCCTCCGCCAGACCTTCAATGCGGAACGGCCGTATGAATTCTATTCATCCATCCTTATGAACACCTGCCCCGGCAACCAGAAGTCGGGCCTGAACGCCATGTACACGCGCCTCGGCTTTGAGGCGGAAGACCCGCTGGTCGAATTCCTCAACGCAGTCGAACGGTTCGAGAAAAACCACGTTGCGTCATTGCAAGGCTTCCTCGCATGGCTTGATGCCGGCGAAGCGGAAGTGAAGCGCGAAATTAACCTCAACCCCGAAACGCCGCGCGTGCATATCATGACCGTGCACGGCGCCAAGGGTCTTGAAGCGCCCATCGTTATTCTGCCGGACACCACCGGCCTGCCGGAAGACAATGCCCGTGCGCGCCCCAAATTCCTCTGGCCCGAAGGCTCCCGCACCGTGCCGCTGTGGGTTGCGCGGTCCGACCTTGAAAGCAAAGCCTTCGCGGCCGAGCGCGAGAAGGTGGAGCTGGAGCGCGACCGCGAATTCCGCCGCCTGCTGTATGTCGCCATGACCCGCGCCGGTGACCGCCTTTATGTGCACGGCTTCCAGAACGCCGACCGCCGCTCCGAAAAATCATGGTATTCGCTGATTAAAACCGGCCTGCAGAATTTCCTGAAGGGCACGGAAGAAGTTGACGCGCCGCCGCCGGCGAATGACAACAAAACAGTTACCGCCGCGTTCGACAAGGCTGCGAAAAAGACGGCAGCGCCCGATGCGGATGCGCTGCCCGAGCCCGAACCGGAAAAAGTCATCCGCTTCAGCGTCAAGCAAACGGCGCGCGCCGTGCCGGACGGGCTGAAGCCTATCGGCAAGGCAAAGGCCGTTGGCATTCCGGTCTGGGCGCGCACACTGCCGAAGCAGCATGCCGCACCGGTCAAAAAATTCCGCCCGTCGGAATATAAATCGTCGAATGACAATTATTCCGCCCCCTCGCCGCTGGAAGCGGAGCGTGAAACCTATTCACGCCGCCTTGGCACCGTCATCCATGAACTGTTTGAATTCCTGCCCTCCCTCCCGCCGGAAGAGCGGGAAGTTGCGGCGCGCAAGCATCTTTCCAAGCCCGCCTGGAATTTATCTGCCGCAGATCAGGATGCTTCCGCCAGGCAGGTGATGAAGATTTTGAGCGACCCTGAATTCGGCGCCCTTTTCGGCCCCAACAGCCGCGCGGAAATTTCCATCACCGGCCACTTTGACAAGGGCGGGCAGAAGCAATTGATGTCCGGCCAGATCGACAGATTAGTGGTCGATGATAAAACCGTGCTGATCGTCGACTTCAAAAACTCGTCAAAAGTGCCGAAGAAACTGTCGGAAGTGTCCGACAAATATATCGTCCAGCTGGCGTCCTACCGCATGGCGCTGCAGCAGATTTATCCTGACAAGGAAATCAAATGCGCGCTGCTTTATACACGCGGAGCAAAGCTGATGCCGCTGCCCAACAAAAAGCTGGATGAAGCCTTGAAGCGCATTGAACTGAGACCCTATAAAAAACCCGACAGCAAAGGCCCTGCCGCACCATGACAACTGAAAAACTGGGATTCATCGGTCTTGGCATCATGGGTCAGCCGATGGCGCTGAATTTGCGCAAGGCGGGGTTTGATGTTGCCGTTTTCGCCCGCAAGCCGGACCGCGCCGCGCCACTGAAGGCAGCGGGTTGCAGCGTTTTTTCAACCATCCGCGACGTCGCAGAAAACGCCACCATCATTTTTACCTGCGTTTCCGACACGCCGGATGTTGAAGAAGTGCTGTTTGGCAAAGACGGCCTTGCCACCGGCGTCAAGCCCAGCAGCGTGATTATCGACATGAGCACCATTTCGCCGGATGCAACGAAGGCATTCGCGGCGCGGCTGCAAAATGAAAAAGGCGTCCATATGCTGGATGCGCCGGTGTCCGGCGGCGAGGCGGGGGCTATTGCTGGCACACTTTCCATTATGTGCGGCGGCGCGCCGGATATTTTTGCGCGCGTGAAGCCTTACTTCGAGAAGATGGGCAAAAATATCGTCCACGTCGGCGACACCGGCGCGGGGCAGGTGGCAAAAGCCTGCAACCAGATCGTCGTCGCCGTCACCATTGAAGCGGTCGCGGAAGCGCTGCTGCTGGCCGAAAAATCCGGCGTTGACGGCGCCAAGGTGCGCGAAGCGCTGATGGGCGGGTTCGCCGGCAGTAAAATCATGGAAATCCATGGCCAGCGCATGCTGAAGAATGATTATAAGCCCGGCTTCAAGGCTGCATTGCACCGCAAGGACATGGGCATTGTCATGCAAACGGCAGCCAAACTGAAAATCGATTTGCCGGCCACGACGCTCACGACATTGCACCTTGATGAAGTCATCAAGACCGGCGACGGCGAACTTGATTCATCCGCCATCTTCAAAGTGCTGCATAAAAATTAAGGCTTCGGTGCTGCGCCAGGCTTGCTCTGCGTCACTGCGGGGAAAAGCTGCGCGCCACTGCGGTCAAAAACTTTTTCGCCTTCTTTCAGCGTAATGAATTCGCCCTGCCGTTCGAGGCCGGTGATGTGCAGGCTGTCCGCCGGCATCTGCTTGTAGGTGCGGATGACGCCGTTGACGGCAGAGGCCCAATCGCGGGAGAGGGTTTTCTTTTCGTCTTCCATCGCCTGAATGACTTCATCGCGGGTGTAGACCTTGTCGATGCCGACATAACGGCGCGGAGAAATATTTTCCGGCTCGCCCTTCATTTCCTTGCCGTTGATGGTGACAGAGGTCTGGTCGAAGGTCGTGAACAGAATTGCATGACGCGCGGTGGCGTGCTGCAGCGTTTCCAGCTCGCTTGTCACCTCGACAGGGGCGCTGGTGCGCCAGCTGTAATCGGTGAAGCGGGCATAGGTTTTGGTGGTCGGCTGCATCGGGGTGACTTTCAATTTTTTAAGATAGTTATGTCTATCTTCGGCCGGTGCTCTGGTCAAGCCTGCCGTTAAAGCGGGTATCTTGAAAGTGCCGGCTTAAAAATCAGACCATCAGCCGTTGCGCTTGAAGAAGACGCAAGAATAGCCGCTCGGTTTCGGTTTCATCACGATGGTCACTGAATCAATTTTCTGCGGCTGGTTTTGCAGGGCTTCTGCAAGTTTCGGGTAGGTGGTTTCCAGCGTTTGGAGGGCTGCTTTGCATTCGGAACTGTCCTTAGCTTCTGAACGCATCGAGTTTGAATAGGCGACAAGGCCAAACATGGAAGAAATACCGATGACGCCAACGGCGATCTGCGCTTTCAAAAGCGATTGCATAATTTTATCCTCTCATTATATTTTCCGGAAAACATAGATGAGGTGCGGATGATATCAAATCAATCCGGCTAACGTATTGAAATCATATAATAGGTGAGTTACATCCCCGCTTTCGGCAGGCAGCGGATGGCCCCGCTGACAGCCGTGCTGCTATAGATGGAGGAGGTCATGAAGCAGGTGATGTCTTTGCGCGTGGCAGGGGTGACTTCATAAAAATTGTTTGTGCCGCCCACTTGCGTTGCGGTTTCAAGCGTGGCGGATTTTGTCGCCGGCTCAAGCGGTGCTGCCGGCATCGGCACGCAGTCGGTCGCGCCGCTCACAGCGGTTCCGGTGTAAATCGAGGCGCTCATGAAGCAGGTGACGTTTTTGCTTTTCAAAGGCGCGAGTTCATAAAGGTAATTGGTGCCGATCTTCGTCGTCGCCAGAATGGTGGCGGCACCCGCGGTCTGGGCCACGTTCTGGGTTTCAACAGCATCGGCGCTGGGACCCTTGGCTTGCGTGCCGTCGGGTATTTTTTCGCAGCCGCTTAAAACCACCGCTGCTGCCATCAAAAATATACCCGCCAGTTTCGTTGCCTTGGTCATCGCCATTCCCCTTTTTGAATTGTCTAAAGAGAATGCCACAGTTTCAATAATATGTCAAAAAAGCGGATTGAGCCTTTGATATTGTTACGCTTTATTAATGGCGTCCAATGCACCTTGCAAAATATGCGCGGCGGCCAGCGCGTCGATGATTTCATCGCGTTTTTTGCGGTCCATGCGGTTGTTTTCGCTCAAAAATTCTTCTGCTGCGAAGGTCGACAGGCGCTCGTCAAAAAAGGCGATGACGGGGTCAAAGCCCAATGCCTTTTTTTCGGTGATAAGGTTCATGGCGTAGTGGCGCACGCTC
>JBBQWK010000001.1:0-26655 GCA_038210695.1 Alphaproteobacteria bacterium | reverse complement strand
GTCATGCCCAGCAAACCCAGCTGGCCGAATTGTGGCCAGAGCTCGTTCGGGAATTCATTCTTGCGGTCAATGTCTGCCGCGCGCGGGGCAATTTTATCCTGCGCAAAGCTGCGCACCGTGTCGCGTATCGCATCCGCATGCTCGCCAAGGTCAAAGCGCAGCGAGGGATAATCCAGAGCCTTGGGCGTATAGGATTCGGTTGTCATCTCATGCTCTTTCGGTTGCGCGGCGCTTTTCATGGGTCAAGCCTCGGTCATTAAGGGAATCGGATTGGCCCTAGAATACCGATAGTGCCGCAAAGGGAACAGGGGGATTTTTAGGCGTTTTTGAAGCGCACAGGCGCCTGCCTTGCGCTGATGGCGCAGGGAATGCCGCGGGTGCAGAGCAGGCGTTCCTGCCGAAGTTTTTGCTGCAGTGCATCGGCAGCGCGCTGGCCGTTTTCCGATGAAATCATGGCTGCAATGGTTTCATAGCCAAGGCGGGCGGCAAGGTCGCTGGCGCTCTGGTTCTGGGGGTCGCGAATAGAAGTATCCGCGCCGCGCGCCAGCAGCAGGTCCACCATTTCCGTCTTCGCCCAGGAAACGGCAAGGTGCAACAGCGTCTGGCCCTGCGCATCCTGCAGGTTCAAGGCTTCCGGATATTCATCCAGCATTTTCGCCAGCATCAGCGTTTCGCCGTTTTCCGCGGTGCCGAACAGCAGCGCCGTATCCAGCGGCGGCCGGAATACGGTGGTTTTCTGTTTCAGCGTTTGCGGGGCCGGCAGCATGCGGGGAAAATTCCTTCGGGGAGCGAAGGCAAAAGGATACCCCGCAGCGCAGCATTATGTCCACTAGGGATTCATAAATGCAGTATTTTCAACTTGTTAGATAAGAAATATTGTTGCGAGGCCGAGGAAGGCCATAAAGCCCACAACGTCCGTCACTGTGGTCACGAAAATGGCGGATGACGGTGCGGGGTCGAATCCCAGCTTGTTCAGCGTCAGCGGCACCAGCGCGCCCGCCATGCCGGCGGCGAAAAGGTTCATGATCAAGGCTGCGCCCATGACCATGCTCAGGTGAATGTCGCGGTAGAAGAAGAACACGATGCACGACATGATGGCCGCAAAAATAACCCCGTTGATAAAGCCGACGATGCATTCCTTCAAAATCACGCGCATGACGTTGGCGGCGGAAATTTCCTTGGTCGCGAGGGCGCGGATGATAACAGTCAGCGTCTGCGTGCCAGCGTTGCCGCCCATGGACGCAACGATGGGCATCAGCGCCGCAAGCGCGACAATTTTTTCAATCGAGCCTGCAAAAAGGCTGATGACGTAAGTATCCGCAAAGGCCGTGAACAGGTTGACCACCAGCCAGCCCGACCGCGCCTTGGCGGTAAGGAAGGTGGAGCGGTGAATATCTGAATCGGAAACACCGCCGAGCTTCAGGATATCTTCTTCCGCCTCTTCATCGATGACGTCGACGACGTCGTCCACGGTAATCATACCAATCAGCCGGTCATTCGCATCCACCACGGGGGCGGAAAGCAAATCCTTGCGGCGGAACTGGAAGGCGACTTGTTCCCTGTCCATCGACACAGGGATGGTCACATGTTCTTCGTTCACCAGCGTATCCACCTTCACGCCGCGCTGGGCGCAGAGCAGGCGGGAGAGGGAGACGGAGCCAACGAAACCATGCAGCGGATCGACGATAAAAATATCGTAGAATTTTTGCGGCATGGCGTCCGATGCCGCACGCAAAAAATCCACCGTCTTGCCCACCGTCCAGAACTGCGGAATGGCGACGAATTCGCGCTGCATCAGGCGGCCGGCGGAATCCTCGTCGAACGTCAGGCCTTCTTCCACCGCCGCGCGCACTTTGCGCGACAAATGACGCATGATTTCGGACCGGCGTTCCTCGTTCAAATCGTCAATCAGGCGGATGGCATCGTCCGATTCAAGGCCGTTAACGATCGAGGCAATGTAGGGCCCCGACATATTTTCCAGCAGCTCGTTCAGCAGCTGGTGGTCGAAGTAGGAAAATGTTTCCGGCAGCAGAATATCTTCGAGAATTTCGACCAGCTGCTGGCGGTGGCTCGCATCGACCTTGACGATGAGTTCGGCAGCGTCCGGCGCCGACAGGTCACGGCACAGCTCCTGAATGCGGTCGGTATAATGCTGGTCGAGCAGTTCAAGAATTTCGGCGATGAAATCATCCGACAGGCCAACTTCATGCTCGTCATCGGGCGCGGCCTGCTGCTGCGGCAGCACGCTTTCCTCGAGGATGGGGCTGTTGTTGTCTGCCTCGGTCATTATCTCAGGCGCGTTTCTTTTTGGTCTTGGCTTTCGCTTTCGGCTCTTTGGCGGCTACCGGCGCTTCTTCTTTTTCCGATGTCTCTGCCGTGGCGGAGGCATAGGCGGCAGCGTTGACGATACCGCGTGATGTCACGCTCGGGATCAGAATATGCGCTGGCTGGTTCATGCCCAGCAGCAGGGGGCCGACGGCAATGCCATCCGATAGCGTCTTCATCATGTGGAAGGTGATGTTGGCGGCATCGATGTTCGGCATGATCAGCAGGTTTGCCTGGCCATGCAGTTCCGAGTTCGGGAACATCATGTTGCGGATGCCTTCATCGAGCGCGGCGGAGGCGGTCATTTCGCCTTCAACCTCCAGCCCCGGCGCGCGCGCTTTTATCAGACGCACGGCTTCGCGCATTTTGACGCTATCCGGCCTGTCCATGCTGCCGAAGTCGGAATGCGACAGCAGGGCAATTTTGGGCTCGATACCAAAGCGCCGCACTTCCGCCGCCGCCATGATCGCCATATCGCAGAGCTGTTCGGCGGTCGGGTTGGCGTTGACGAAGGGGTCGCACAAGAAAAACGTGCCGCGGTTCAAAATCATCACCGTCATGGCGGCATAGGTTTCGCCGCCGGGCGCATGGCCCAGTACATCCGTCACGTATTTCATGTGGCGGTCATAGCGGCCGATGGTGCCGGCAATCACGGCATCCGCATCGCCCTTCTTCACCATCAGCGCCGCAATCACGGTGTTGCGGGTACGGACAATTTGTTTGGCAAGGGCAGGGGTCACGCCCTTGCGCTCCAGCAATTTGTGGTAGGTGTGCCAGTAGTCGTTGAAACGCGGGTCGGATTCAGGATTGACCAGTTCAAAGTCCACGCCGCGCGTCAGGCGCAGGCCGGATTTTTTAATGCGGGTCAGAATAACGTCTTCACGGCCAATCAGAATGGGTTTTGCCAGCTCGTCGTCGACCAGCGTTTGCGCGGCATGCAGCACGCGCATTTCCTCCCCTTCCGCAAAGGCGATGCGTTTGGGGTTGCGGGCGGCGCGGGTGTAAATCGGCCGCATCAACTGGCCGGATTTGAAAACATATTTCGTGAGGTTGTCGAGATAAACGTCGAAGTCTTTTATCGGCCGCGTCGCAACGCCGCTATCCATCGCCGCTTTGGCAACGGCGGGCGGGATGGAAAGGATCAGGCGGGAATCAAACGGTTTCGGAATCAGGTACTCCGGCCCGAACTGCAGCGGAATGTCACCGTAGAGGGCAGAAATTTCTGCCGTCGGTTCTTCATGCGCCAGCGCGGCAATCGCGTTGACGCAGGCGATTTTCATTTCTTCATTGATCGTCGTCGCGCCAACATCCAGCGCGCCGCGGAACATGAATGGGAAACAGAGGGCGTTGTTGACCTGGTTGGTGTAGTCGGAGCGTCCGGTGCAGACAACGGCATTTGGTTTCGCCGCGCGTGCTTCTTCCGGCATGATTTCGGGTACGGGGTTCGCAAGCGCCATGATCAGCGGTGCATCCGCCATGGTCTTCACCATCGCGCCGGTCAGCACGCCGGGGGCGGACAGGCCAAGGAATACATCGGCGTCCTTGATGACTTCGGCAAGTTTGCGCGCCTTAGTATCAATCGCGAACTGGATTTTCTCTTCATCCATATGCGTGTTGCGGCCTTTATAGACCACGCCTTCACGGTCGGTGAGGATGATGTTCTTTTTCGGCAGGCCGATCGCGACCAGCAGGTTGACGCAAGCCATGGCAGCAGCGCCCGCGCCAGACGTCACCAGTTTCACGTCCTTGATTTTGCGGTTGGCGTATTTCAGCCAGTTGGTAAAGGCCGCGCCTACAATAATGGCGGTGCCGTGCTGGTCGTCATGGAAGACCGGAATCTTCATGCGCTCTTTCAACCGGCGCTCGATTTCAAAGCATTCGGGCGATTTGATGTCTTCAAGGTTGATGGCGCCAAAGCTTGGCTCCAGCGCGGCAATAATGTCGACAATTTTATCGGGGTTGTTTTCGGCAATCTCGATATCAATCGCATCGATGCCGGCGAATTTTTTAAACAGAACGGCTTTGCCTTCCATCACGGGCTTGGCGGCAAGCGGGCCAATATCGCCAAGGCCCAGCACGGCGGTGCCGTTGGTGATGACGGCGACAAGGTTGCCGCGGGCTGTATAGTCATGGGCTTTGCGCGGGTCTTCGGCAATTTCCATGCAGGGCGCGGCAACGCCCGGCGAATAGGCCAGGGCCAGATCGCGCTGCGAGACGAGCGACTTCGTCGGCGTGATGGAAATTTTGCCGGGCCCGTTCGGATTGCGGTGATATTCGAGAGCCGCTTCGTAAAGCGCGTCTTTCTTCAGCGTCATGGTGTAAAAAGCTCCTGCCGGAAAATATGGGCGTTTGGAGGAGGGGATAAAACGCCGAAACCCTTGAAAAAGGGTAGCATGATTTATGCCGCCAGGGGATTTGAAAAATTCCCATTCGCTGAACAGGAAAGAGAAGAGAATGGTGCGGTCAAGAAGACTCGAACTTCCACGGGTCGCCCCACAGCGACCTCAACGCTGCGCGTCTACCAATTCCGCCATGACCGCACTTTGGTACATAGTCTGGTAGAACCAAAAACAATGCGAACATCGTTTCCGGAAACGCTATTTCAATAACAGATAGAAATAGCCGATGCAAGGAGATTAGATTAATTGCGCCCTTAGTTCCTTTTGGGCGCGCCGGGGTTGGCACCGGGCACGGGTTTGGGCGTCAGTACTGCTTTGGGGGGTAGAATCTGGCCTTTTTTCTCCGTCCGGTCGAAATAAAGGTCATCAAGACCCTCGCGGAACTGCTTTGGCAGCAGGCGGTAGGCCGCCATATAATGGTGTTTCGGCTCTTCCCCGCCGGGAGTCGCCTTGTATTTCAGCAGCGATTCTTCCATGTCCTTCAGCACCAGAATGCAGGTGTCAAAATTCATCGCCATGTCTTCGCCGCTATAGGGTTTGCGGCCGGCGTGCTTTTCAACAGCGGCCTGATAGGCGCGGGAAACGTCTTCCAGACCGGTCGTGACCTGCTTCAGGTTATGCTTGCTGGAAACGGTCCAATGCCCGTGTTTGCCGCGTTTTGCGGTGAACTGAACGAATTTGTCGGTGCCTTCCAGATCGGGTACGGGAAGCTTGCGCGTCACCATCTGCTCGATACGGTCGAAGGTGTCGGCGGCCTTGTTAAATATCTTGTTCAGCATAAGTTTCCTGCCTGTTTTTATTTACAGATTCCTGTAATATTCACAAAAAGCGCCGGGGAAAGATATAATTTTTTTAAGGAAACCTGCTCCCGCTGTCAAGAGGGGCTTTTAAAAGCTTTGAGCATATTATATGTTATGCGAATTCATTTTTGATTTTGGAAAGTAACATTGCAATGGCCCTCGCTTCAACAGCGCTGCCGAAAACTGCTGCGGCAAAAACGGCGCCCAAAACTATTGAAACTAAAAAGCCGATGTTTAAGAAACCCGAATGGCATGTGGAAGACCGCCCCGTGCCCTATGACCGCGCCTTGGCGTTTATGGAAGCCAAGGTCGGCCTGATCCGCGAAAAGGCGGATGCCGAATACGTCTGGCTGCTGGAACACCCGCCGGTCTATACCGCCGGCACCAGCGCGGAGCAGAAAGACCTGCTCAACCCCCGCTTCCCCGTTTACAACGCCGGCCGCGGCGGCCAGTACACCTATCACGGCCCGGGGCAGCGCGTGGCCTATGTCATGCTCGACCTCAACAAGCGCACGCCCGACCTGCGCCAGCACGTCAACAACCTTGAACAATGGGTGATTGATACGCTGAAAGAGTTCGACGTGAACGGCGAGCGCCGCGAAGGCCGCGTCGGCATCTGGCTCGACATGCACAAATACGGCCAGCCCAAAGGCGTTGAGGCCAAAATCGCCGCCATCGGCGTTCGCGTCCGCAAATGGATCACTTTCCACGGCGTCGCCCTCAACGTGAATCCTGACTTATCGCACTACAGCGGCATCGTCCCCTGCGGCATCACCAGCCACGGCGTCACCTCCCTCGCCAAACTCGGCCTTAAAATTCCGATGGCCGATATTGATAAAGCGCTGAAGGCGAATTGGGATAAGGCGTTTGGGTAATAGACAGCCTCAAGGCCAATTCGGACTTAAAATATGGCTGGCTCTAGGAGCCGCTGTTTTTAGCACGGCGGCGGCTACAATTTTCAGCAGCGTTAGCTTTCCCGTTTATTATTTTCTAAAAATACTATTTGCAGAGCCCACCGGCTCCGACCCCTTCATGGGCTTGGTGACAGGGTTTCTATTCTTTGGAATTTTCGTGGGATATTGCTGTTTCAAATTTGCGTTGCTACCCAACTTTATCGGGCTTTGTCTTTTCGCAGTCTGGCAAAACGAGAGCAAGCTGCAATGCCTTCGCGATAACAAAAAGCGTTTATATATCTTGGGCGCCGCCTACGGCCTTACAATATATCTGGTCAGCTTTTCGATACTCCTTGTCACGGACGCGCTTAAAAGAAATGCTGATTTGATTCAGGACCTGCACAAGCTTAACGTCAGCATCATTTTAATACTGTTCCCAGCCGCGTTTCTTTCAGGCATTTTTGCGATCAGGCTTTTCATACGGATGCTGCAAAGCGCAGGGCAAAACTTACCCTCCATTCGGGTCTAGTATCCCGTTTTCCAACGAATTCACGTTTTCCTTCGAATCATTTGCCAAAACGCCAAACCCAAGGTATAAAAGCACCTTACAGCTCGTTGGACATAAACCTGCGCAGGGCGCAATTTAAAGCTAAAACAACAGCTTCTTCTGTAATTTAATTTCCAAAATAACCGTTTGATTTTCCGAATGTTCTATTCTATCTTGTCCGCATGTTCTAAAACATGCTGCTGACTCGGGAGTATTCTGATGGGGAAACGCGTTTCCGCCGATACGATTACCGAAATCACAACGTCGAAGGATTTCCTCGACCATCATATAACCGTGCCGAAGCAGCCCTCGGTTGAAGACCTTATCGCCGATATCCGCAAAGATTTGTCCGAACGCGTGGTGCTTGCCAAGCGCCGCGAAGCGCAGGGCCTGCATCAGGGTGACCACCCGCGTGACCGCTTCCAGACCGCCGCCGACGCCGTCAAAGACCAGAAGATGTTCGAGCAGATCTTAAAGGAAATTCCCGAAGGCTTCCGCATCGTCCCCGTTTTCTACAACCGCATCACGACCGATGAAAACGCGAAACTGAAGAACGAATACACCTTCGAAGTGCGCCCGTCCTTCATCCGCTTCCTCGCTGACAATTTTGAAAAAGAGCTGCTGGACCTCGGCATCTGCCAGGCGGGCGTTGACCGCATGAAGAACGGCCTTGATCCCGCCAATGAAAATGGCGAGCTCTATTCCCTCAACGTCGACCATATTATCGAGCGCGCCGGCTCCGGCCGCTACGGCAAGACGAAAGATGTTGATCCCGACCAGCCCGGCTTCGGCCCCAAGTATCACCCCAACTTCTTCGGCAACTTCATGCTGCTGCCGGAGAAAATCCACGAATTCAAGAACGAGCTGAACGACCTGCAGAAGGCCAGCTACACCTCCCCCGGCATGGGCCGCTGGATTTTGATGATGACGCCGGAGCGCAACGCGCAATATAACGGCTACCTCTGCCCGAAACTGAAAGCCTCCCACCGCCTCGCTGGCATTGAAGTGCGCGAGATTGATGATTTCCGCCGCGTCGAGCATGGCCAGTATGTCCTCGGCCAGACACTCAACAAAATTGACGTGCTGCGCTCCATAGAAACGGTCTTTGACACGGTCGTTGACCTTGTTGAAAAGGCCGACAGCCTCAAGGGCACCGTCGTCGAGCTCGCACATAAAGAAGACGCATCTGCGCCGGGCAGCCTGCGCAAGGCCTTCACCGACGCAGTCGTCCGCGCCGATGCCGGCGACCATTTCGACAAAATGGTCCGCCCCGCCGTGAAGGACATGACGGATTATACGGTGACGCTGTTTGACCGCCTCGCCAATAACCTCAACAGCCCCAAAGAGCGTGCCGCGATGTGGGAATTTGCCCACTTCTTCCGCAGCCCGCGCATGAATGACCTGCGCTTTGATGTTCAGGCGCTGCCCTTCGAAGAAGCTTTCGAGATGAACGCCAAGTTCAACGCCATCGAAAAAAGCCTCAAGCAGGTTTGCGACCGGCTTGATCTGGAAGGCAAGGCCATCCGCGAACAGCGCGATGTCCGCAAGGGCTTCAACAACAACAGCAACGACAACCGGAATGTGCAGCAGGACAACCGTCCGGCGCGCGGCCCCGTCGTCCGCGACGAATACGGCAAAAAAATCCGCCAGCGTTAAACGCTGCGGTAATGTAAAAAAAACGGCGCCGTTACGGGCGCCGTTTTTTTTATGGGGCAAAGGGCAGGCAGGGCAGGCGGCGCTAACCGCTTGATGCACAAACCTTATTAACCCTTTCATTTCATTCATCAATATGTTAAAACATGGCCTGTTTTTTTGAGCAAAGGCAAAGCCATGACCGTCCAGCCGCTGAAATCCGTCACCGTCAAAACCACCCCTGATGTGGAGGCGCTGTGCCAGCTTTATACGTCCAAGCAGGCGAAAATCGGCGTCATCGGCCTTGGCTATGTCGGCCTGCCGCTGGCCTGCGCCATTTGCGACAAGGGCTTTACGGCCTTGGGCTTTGATATCGATGTGAAGAAGATCGAGCGCCTGAAGGCCGGCCAGTCCTATATCGGCGGCGTTGATGATGCGAAGGTCAAAACTTTTGTCGGCGATAACAAATTCCACCCCACCGCCGATTTCACCCGCCTTGCCGAATGCGATGCCGTTTTGCTCTGCGTGCCGACGCCGCTGAACAAGAACCGCGAACCGGACATGACCTATGTCATCAGAACCGCGGAAGCCGTCGCAAAGCATATCCGTGCGGGCCAGTTGATTGTGCTGGAATCCACCACCTATCCCGGCACGACGCATGATCTGCTTCGCCCGATTTTGGAAGAAGCCAGCGGGCTAAAGTCCGGCGTTGATTTTTACCTCGCCTTCTCGCCGGAACGCGAAGACCCCGGCAATGCCAAATACCATACCGCCATCATTCCCAAAGTTGTCGGCGGCGACGGCCCCGCCGCGCTGAAGATCGCGCAGACCATGTACGACCAGTTCCTGTCAAAAACGGTTGCGGTGTCGTCAACGCAAACGGCGGAAGCAGTGAAGCTGACCGAAAACGTGTTCCGCTCCGTCAACATCGCGCTCGTCAATGAACTGAAAATCATTTACGACGCCATGGGCATCGATATCTGGGAAGTGATTGAAGCCGCCAAAACCAAGCCCTTCGGCTACATGCCCTTCTACCCGGGCCCCGGCCTTGGCGGTCACTGCATTCCCATTGACCCATTCTATTTGACATGGAAAGCGCGGGAATATGGCATCGCGACGAAATTCATCGAGCTTGCCGGTGAAATCAACATTTCCATGCCGCGCTTTGTCGTCAACCGTCTGGCGGAAACGCTGGACGCCCGCGCCGCAAAATCGCTGAACGGCGCGAAAATCATGCTCATCGGCGTCGCCTACAAGAAAAACGTCGAAGATATCCGCGAAAGCCCCGCCTTCGCCATTATGGAGCTATTGAAGGCGCGCAAGGCGGAAATCATTTTCCACGATCCGCATGTGCCCGTCATCGGCCCCATCCGCGAACATGCCGCCTTTAATGGCCTGAAATCGGTAGCGCTCGACGCCCGCACGATTGCTGCGCAGGACGCGGTGGTCATCGTCACCGACCATGACGCCGTTGATTATGGCATGATCGCGAAGGAAGCCGACCTCGTAGTCGACACGCGCAATGCGCTTGCCGGCATCACCCGCCGCGACAACATCGTGAAAGCGTAAGTTAAATCCCGAAAGCGTAAATTATTCTGCCCTTTTCAATCGCTTAACCCTTAAGCTAGAATAGCTTCAGGCGGTGAAGCCTTATTGTGAAGGATAGAAAAGCCATGTTCGGACTCGGCGGTGCAAACAAGGAAATGAAAGCGGCGCGCACAGGCGCCCGCGAAAAACTTGCCAAGGCGCGGGCCATGACCGCTGCCGGCGGGCATCCCGGCTCCGGCGAAATCAATCAGGGCAAGGAAGGCAAGGCGAAAATGCCGACGCCGGTTTCCGTTGCGCTCATCTATGTGCTTTCGGTCGCTGCCTGCTACGTCTTCAGCGTCGGCGTGCTGGATCACGGCGGCGTCAACTGGTCGGTCGGCAGCGCCGGCCTTGATCATCTTCTTTTCTCCAACGCGCCCATCCGCTTCTTTGGCGACCAGGGCTTTGATTACGTCGTGCTGATGTTCGTGCGCGGGTTCTTCCTGTTTCTTGCCGCCGGCGTCCTGCCTTTCCTCAGCCTCGCCTGGACACGCGCGATCGACAGCTCGCAAGCCAGCCCCTACCGCGTCATGTGGGGCATGCCGGTCGCCCTGATCTTTATTTTCTACACCTTCCGTGATCACCTCTGGCCCTTGCTGGCGACGATCTTCGGCATGATGCACTAGACTTTTAAATTACCAAATCACCGGGCAGGGATAACGAGCGATGGATTTAAGTCACGCGACGCCATTATGGATGTGGGCGTCATTTTTCGGGCTGTTTCTGGCTCTTCTGGGCTTTGACCTCGGCTTTCTCAATAAAAAAGACCACGTCATCACCATCCGCGAAAGCCTCAAGTTCAGCGTGATTTATGCCATCGTCGCTTTATTGTTCGGCGGCTTTATCTGGCAGGTGAATGACGGCGGCAGCGGCATGGAAGACGCCGGGCTGTTCATCACCGGCTACCTTGTCGAACTTTCCCTCTCGCTCGATAATATTTTCGTCATCTCCCTCGTGTTGAGTTATTTCGCGGTGCCGAAGCAGTACCAGCACCGCGTGCTGTTCTGGGGCATTATCGGTGTCATCCTCATGCGCGGGCTGATGATCGGCGCGGGCTCACTCGCCGTGCAGAAATTCCACTGGATATTGTATTTCTTTGCGGGCTTCCTTGTTTTCACCGGCATCAAGATGCTGATGATGAAGGAAGACGACGCGCATGACATGGCCGACAACAAGGTCGTAAAGTTTTTCAAAAAACACATGCGCGTGACACCCGACCTGCACGGCAGCAAATTCGCCGTGCGGCAAAAAAACGCGCACGGCAAGCTCGTCACCTTTTTCACGCCCCTCATGCTGGCGCTGGCGGTGGTGGAGGTGGTCGACGTGATTTTCGCGATCGACAGCATTCCCGCTATCCTCGCCATCACGCAGAAACCGTTTATCGTTTATACCAGCAACTTGTTCGCCATCATGGGTCTGCGCTCCCTCTATTTCACGCTGTCGGCCATGCTGGACCGCTTCAAATACCTCAAATACTCCCTCGCCCTCGTGCTGGTGTTCATTGGCGGCAAGGTGCTGATCTCGGCGGCGCTGGATTATGACTTCCCGCATGCGCTCTCCCTCGCCATCACCTTGGGGCTGCTACTCGGCGGCGCGCTTTTCTCGCTGCACCGCACCAAAAACGAAGCGCCTGCCAAGCCCGCGGAATGACGGTGGCACTTAGCCATAAGCCTTAAAACATTCTTCTTAAAATATGAAAACGCTGCTGCCGGAAAATCAATGGCAGCAGCGTTTTCGTATGTGTCGGCGAGGGGCATTTTCAATCTTTACGCTCCCCCCTCAATGTTCCATACTCGTTCCCAGAAAATAAAAAGCGGTACAAAATTATCGGGGCTTCACTCCGGAATGACAGCCGCTAACTATAATTGGGTGTGGCCAGGTTTAACCGTCCAACAACGAGGCCCAGAAAATGACCGAATCCAAAAAAGTAGTCATCGCAGGTTATGTGCGCTCCCCCTTCACCCCCGCCGTTAAGGGCGAGTTGGCCGGCTTGCGCGCGGATGATCTGACGGCGCAAACCGTTCAGGGCCTTATCAAAAAAACCGGCGTTGACCCGAAATTGGTCGATGACCTGAAACTCGGCTGCGCCATGCCGGAAGGCGAACAGGGCCTCAACATGGCGCGCCTTGTTGTGCTGCGCGCAGGATTGCCGGAAGAAATCGGCGGGGTCACCATCAACCGTTTCTGCGGCTCCTCCATGCAGGCCATTCACGATGCGGCTGGCGCCATTTCCATGGGCATGTCGGATGCAGTCATTTGCGCCGGCGTCGAAAGCATGTCCCGCGTGCCGATGGGCGGCTTCAATCCGTCGCCGAACCCCGTGCTGTATAAAGAATCGCCGGGCGCCTACATGGGCATGGGCGAAACTGCTGAAAACGTCGCCAAGAAATTCAATGTGACGCGCGAAGAACAAGATGCGTTTTCGCTGAAATCGCAGTTCAAGACCGCCGCTGCCAAAAAAGCCGGCAAGTTTGATCAGGAAATCGTGCCGATCACGCTGCCGAACGGCAAAGTCGTGACGGAAGACAGCTGCCCCCGCCCGGAATCGACGGCGGAAAGCCTTGCCAAGCTGAAGCCTGCCTTCCTGCAGGGCGGCAGCGTCACCGCCGCAACGTCATCGCCGCTCACCGATGGCGCCGCCGCCGTTCTCGTCTGCTCCGAAGAATTTGCCAAGAAACACGGGCTTGAAATCCTGGCCGAAGTTTCTTCCTTCGCGGTCTCTGGCCTTGATCCCAAAATCATGGGCGTTGGCCCCGTTCCCGCAACGGAAAAAGCCATGGCAAAAGCCGGCATCAGCATGAAAGATGTCAGCATCGTTGAAATGAACGAAGCCTTTGCAGCGCAGAGCATCGCCAGCCAGAAACAGCTCGGCATTGATGATGAAAAGCTCAACAAGCACGGCGGCGCGATCGCCATCGGTCACCCGCTGGGCGCCACCGGCGCGCGCATCACGGGCAAAGCCGCCCAGTTGCTGCATGATGAAGGCAAAGACGGCGAATACGCGGTTTCCACCCAGTGCATCGGCGCAGGGCAGGGCATCTCGACCGTCCTCAAAAAATACACCCCCTCGCAGCCGAAGCCGTAATTTTCAGTTCGCGTTATTCAGGAGTACTTTAAATGGCCATTAAAAAAGCAGCAGTCATCGGCGCAGGCGTCATGGGCGCCGGCATCGCAGCGCAGCTCGCGAACGCGGGTATCGAGGTCGAACTTCTTGACCGCGTCGATCCCAAATCCCAGAACCGCACGGCAATCGCCGAAGGCGCGATCGAGCGTATGTTCAAGACCAACCCCGCGCCGCTTATGCACAAGCGCAACGCCAAAAAAATCCGCCCCGGCAACACCGAAGACGATATCGGCCGGTTGAAGGATTGCGACATCATCATCGAGGCGGTTTTTGAGGACCCCAAGGTGAAGTTTGATATCTTCCAGAAGATTGACGCCAACCGCAAACCCGGCGCCATCATCGCCTCCAACACCTCTACCATTCCGCTGCATGATCTCGTGGCGGGCCAGACCGACGCCTTCAAAAAAGATTTCGTCATCACCCACTTCTTCAACCCGCCGCGCTACATGCCGCTGCTGGAGCTGATCACGTCGAAAGACAACAGCCCCGAAATGATTGCGGAAGTCACCCGCTTCATGGATGAAAAAATGGGCAAGGGCGTCGTGCATTGCAACGACACGCCGGGCTTCATCGCCAACCGCATCGGCACCTTCTGGATCCAAGCGTCCATCAACGAAGCAATCTCGCGCAAATTGACGGTTGAAGAAGCAGACAGCATTGTCGGCCAGCCGATGGGCATTCCGAAAACCGGCATCTTCGGCCTCGTCGACCTCGTCGGCCTTGACCTCATGCCGCATATCTCCAAAAGCCTCACCGCCAAACTGCCGGCGGATGACGGCTATGTCAAAATCAACAAAAGCTATCCCGTCATTGAAAAAATGATTGCGGATGGTTACACCGGCCGTAAAGGCAAAGGCGGTTTCTACCGCCTGAACGACAAGCGCGAAAAGCTCGCCGTTGACCTTGAAACGGGCGCAGAACGCCCTTCCGAAAAAGTTAAAATGCAGGCCGGCCTCAACGCCAAAAAAGGCGGCGTTAAAGCCCTCGTCGAAACCCACGACAAAGGCGGCGATTACGCCTGGTCTGTGTTGAAGCAGACTCTTGCCTATACGGCAGAACACGCCCACAACATCGCGGCCGACATCAACTCCGTCGATACCGCCATGAAGCTCGGCTACAACTGGAAATACGGCCCCTTCGAGCTGCTCGATAAACTCGGCACCGATTACGTTGTGAAGCGCATGGAAGCCGAAGGCGACAAAGTACCTGCCTTCCTGAAACAGGCGCAGGGCAAAACCTTCTACAAAACCGTTGATGGCAAGCTGAACCAGATGAACGCTGACGGCTCTTACTCCGCCATTGTCCGTCCGGAAGGCGTGCTGCTGCTGTCCGACATCAAACGCGCAAGCAAGCCCATCGCAGAATCAGGCTCTATCCCCGGCCTCGGCAAAGTTGGCGCGGCGCTGTGGGATATCGGCGACGGCGTCATCTGCCTCGAGTTCACCTCCAAAATGAACTCGCTCGATTTCTTCACCATGAAGATGATCAACAAGGCCTGCGACCTCATTGAAAAAGGCGACGGCAAATACAAGGCGCTCGTCATCCACAACGAAGCGGATGATTTCTCCCTCGGCGCGAACCTGAAACTTGCCGAGCTTGCCATCAAGACGAAACAGTTCTGGGTCGTCGATAAAATGGTGAAGTCGGGTCAGGATACATACAAGCGCCTGAAGTACGCGAATTTCCCCGTTGTCTCCGCGCCGGCCGGCAAGGCCCTTGGCGGCGGCTGCGAAATTCTGCTGCACAGCCACCACGTGCAGGCGCATGCGGAAACCTACCCCGGTCTCGTTGAAGTCGGCGTCGGCCTGCTCCCCGCCTGGGGTGGCTCGACCGAGCTGATGTCACGCGCGACGCAAAACAAGCGCCTGCCCAAAGGCCCGATGCCGCCGGTGGCGCAAGTCTTCGAAACGATTTCCACCGCCAAAGTCGGCCTCTCCGCTTTTGAAGCGAAGGATCTGCTGATCCTTCGCGATACCGACGGCGTGACCATGAACAAAGCGCGCCTTCTGGCCGATGCCAAGAAGAAAGCGCTGGAAATGGTGCCGACGCATAAGCCAGAACTCCCCCATAACATGACGCTGCCCGGCGCTTCCGGTGCTGCGGCATTGGCCATGGCGGTAGACGGCTTCTTTGCCAAGGGCGCCGCTACTTCCTACGATGTGATTGTGTCCGACAAAGTGGCGCAGGTATTGACCGGCGGCGACAAAGCCGGTCCCGGTGTTGTGGTGACGCAAGATTACCTGCGTTCGCTGGAGCATAAAAACTTCATGGCGCTGGTGCATGACCCGCGCACCGTGAAGCGCATCTCCGCCATCCTCAACACAGGCAAGCCCCTGCGTGAACCGCCGATGCCGAATGTGCGGGCGCAAGACTTGCGTGAAGCCGCTGACCGTCCGGGCTTCCTTGCCCGCACCATCATCAACCCGCTCAAAAACGCATTCAACAAAGTCACCCACCGCCATCCGGTGAATGACAATGCGCTGGAGCGCGACACCAAGGCCAAGGTCAACTGGCCCAACGTGCCGAAGAATTAAGTTTCCTCCTTACACAGGGAAAACCAGAGCCCGCCCTTTTAAAGGGGCGGGCTTTTTCTTGTTTTGAGATTTTTTAGGGCTTCAGCTTGAACTTGGCCGGTGTTGCCTGCGTCTTCAGCATTTCCTGCCGCACGCCCGCGATATAAACCTGATGCTCGCGGTAGGGAATAGCCTTGGCGAATTCGCTGCCTGTCCCACAGAAACGGTTATCGGGTTCCTGCAGCAGCGGGAATTTGGCGCGTGCTTTCGCATCAATCTCTGCCAGCTGCTCAAGCGCGTCTTTCTCCGGCATGTCATCGGTGAAGGGCGCGGTGGTGCGGCTGCTCTGGTGAATGTCGGTCTGCACCAGACGGCCCGATTTTCTCTCGACCGCAGTTTCATAGGCCCAATAGGTAGCAACTTCCTGCCCCGGCGCATTGCCGGTGACATAGGCCGCCGTGCGGAAGGTCAGGTACTGGATAAATTGTGCAGGCATGATTTAAACCGCATCTTTAAAGGCCGAAAACACTGCCGCCATCCTAGTCCCGCCGCATAAATTATGTCAATCAAGCAAAGTTTTTGAAATAAGGCCGTAAAAGCTAAAATATATCAACGGGTTGGAAGGACTATTCCTTTCTTGACAACAGGGGTTCAAATGCCATATCCCTATAGCACTCGCATGAAGCCAGATTCTTTGGTCTGTTTTATGTACGCGGATGTAGCTCAGGGGTAGAGCACGACCTTGCCAAGGTCGGGGTCGAGGGTTCAAATCCCTTCATCCGCTCCAATTTCTTCCGATTTTTTCCCGACCGCGCAACATTTGTTGGCGCGGTTTTTTAATGATTTCAATCACCTGCTATTTGGTACGGAACCGGACTCACAAAAACCCCGTTTGCGAAATTATGGGCCATTTGTAACAACCCTTATGAGCAAAGGAATTTGATCCTTGGAAAAACCGGCAAGCCACCAAACCAGCGCCAGGATAAAGACTGGCAATGCAGAGCTCGACCAGATTCTGGGAGGCGGATTCGCGCGGGAGCGCGTGTACCTTGTTCAGGGATCGCCGGGGGCTGGCAAAACTACCGTCGCCATGCAATTCCTGATGGAAGGCCTTAAAAATAACGAAGTCGTCCTCTACCTGACACTGTCCGAAAGCGCATCGGAGCTTCAGTCGGCGGCGGAATCACATGGCTGGTCACTGGACGGCATCAACATTCTCGAACTGCTGACGACAGAAGACGCGCTGCAGGCCGAAAACCAGTACACCATGTACCAGCCGTCTGAAGTCGAGCTGGGTAATACGACCGAAGCAATTATCGCCGAAGTTGAAAAATTGAAGCCCTCGCGCGTCGTGCTCGATTCGTTGTCGGAACTGAAATTACTGGCGCAAAGCCCGCTGCGCTTCCGCCGCCAAATTCTGGCATTGAAAAAGTTCTTCACCACGCGCGCCTGCACCGTGCTGTTTCTTGACGACAAGACAACTACTGAGCTCGAAAATTTCCAGCTGGAAAGCATCGCGCACGGCGTGATCGACCTTGAACAGCTTTCCCCCGAATATGGTGCGGAGAAGCGACGTATTCGCATCAAGAAATTCCGTGGCCAGAAATACCATGGCGGCTACCATGATTTCGCCATCCAGACCGGCGGCGTGTTCATTTTCCCCCGCATCGTAACGTCGGATAAACCGGTGCCAGGCGTGAAAAAGCAACTAAAAAGCGGCGTTGCGCCGTTTGATCGCCTGATGGGCGGCGGGCCGGAGGAAGGCACAAGTGTGCTTCTACTGGGACCGGCGGGCGTCGGCAAGTCGACACTCGCCATGCAATACGCCGTCGAGGCGGCAAAGCAGGGGCAACACGCCGTCATCTTCACCTTTGATGAAAGCCTTGCCACCATGCTGCACCGTGCGGCGGGTATCGGCATGGAACTGGAAAAATATATCAACGAGGGCTTTATCCACCTACAGCCAGTCGATCCGACTGAAATGTCGCCGGGAGAATTTGCGCACAGGGTACGGGAGGTCGTCGGCGGCAAGAGCGGCGCGCCCGATGCCAAGGTTGTGGTCATCGACAGTCTCAACGGCTATCTCAACGCCATGCCGGAGGAACGCTTCCTCATGTCGCAGATGCACGAGTTGCTCACCTACCTCGGGCATCATGGCGTTGTGACTTTCTTGGTGGTGGCGCAGCACGGGCTGCTCGGCCAGTCGATGCAGACACCGCTCGACACCAGCTATCTTTCCGACTCCGTCGTGCTGTTCCGTTATTTCGAGCTGCAGGGCGAAGTCCGGCAGGCGGTGTCTATACTCAAGAAACGCAGCGGGCCGCATGAAAGAAGCATCCGCGAATTCAAAATCGGCAGCAAAGGCATTACGGTGGGCGAGCCGTTGTCGCAGTTCCAGGGTGTCCTGACAGGCATGCCTGTCATGGCGAATAAATGATGAACGCGCCGCGGTACAAATGACGGTGGAAACCGCCCAGGGAAACGACCTTCGCTTTCTGGTTCTCGCGCCGACCGCAAAGGATGCCCAGATCACGGCCGGCATCCTGCGCGACGCGGGCGTTGACTGCGACATCTGCCATTCCATGGCCGAAGTCTGTTACGAAATCACCAAGGGCGCCGGTGCCGCATTGATCACCGAGGAGGCGCTTTTTTCCGACCGGGAAAACCACCTTGGCCAGCTTATCGACCAACAGCCGGCCTGGTCCGATTTCCCGCTTATTCTGCTCACCCCCGCGCGGGAGCCGACGCAGGAAATGCGACGCAAGATGGACTTGCTGCAGCATATGACGCTGATCCGCCGGCCGGTGCAGGTGCTGGAACTGCTCAGCGCCATCCGCGCGGTCTTACGCGACCGCATCCGCCAGTATCAGGTGCGCGACTATTTGAAAAAAAGCGAGCGGCAGGCGCAGGAGCTGACCATCGAACGCGACAAGGCCCAAGCCGCCAACCGCGCGAAATCGGAATTCCTTGCCAATATGAGCCATGAAATCCGCACGCCGATGAACGCTATTTTCGGCCTGTCGCAAATTTTAAGCGCCAGCCGGCCGCTGACCCCGAAGCAGCTGCAATACATTGAAACGCTGCAGACAAGCGCAGAGTCAATGCTGACGCTGATCAACGACCTGCTGGATATTTCGAAGATCGAGGCAAGCTCGGTGGAGCTGGAAAATATCCCCTTCAACCTCAGTCAGCTGATTCAGGACGTCGCCAGCATCGTTTCCGTTCAGGCGCGCATGAAAGACCTTGAAGTCGTGGTCGAGGATCATTTGCCGCAAGGCGCGATTTATTCGGGCGACCCGACGCGCCTGAAACAGGTAATCGCCAACCTTGGCGGCAACGCCGTCAAATTCACCGACCGCGGGCTGATCCGCATTATTGCCCATGCAGTACCTACAGCAAACGGCACGAGCCGTGTTTCCATCGCAGTAGCCGATACGGGCATTGGCATTGCGCCGGGACAAATGGAATCTATCTTCCACAAATTTGTGCAGGCGGATAATTCCATTACGCGGAAATACGGCGGCAGCGGCTTGGGCCTCTCGATTTCGAAAAAGCTGGTCGAGTTGATGGACGGGGATATTCTCGTTGAAAGCACACAAGACAAAGGCTCCACCTTTACCGTCCGGGTGGATCTGAAGCACGGCCGTGCGCCGGATATGCTTCAACATACGACAGAAGTTTTCAAAGGCCCCGGCGACACCGCGCTTGGAAGAATTTTGCTGGTGGAAGACAACTACCCCAACGTCCTCGTCGCCGGCACATTTTTAGAGAATTTCGGCTACAGCTATGATGTCGCCCCCAACGGACAGGCCGCGCTCTCGCAGGTCGAGAAGGAAAAATACGACGCCATTCTCATGGATGTGCAGATGCCGAAAATGAACGGCTGGGAAACGACCAGTGCGATTCGGGAGCGCGAGAAAAACGGCAACCGCCCGCGCATGCCCATCATCGGCATGACCGCCCACGCGCTGAATGGCGACCGTGAAAAATGCCTCGAATCAGGGATGGATGATTACATCTGCAAACCCTTCGACGGCAAGGAGCTGCAATCCAAGCTGCGGCTGCTGTTGAGCTGATTATTTTCCGAAACTTGGGTTGACAGCTGCTTCATAGTTAGGGAATATGCCTTCCTGTTTCTCCAGAAGGACCCCTGCACCATGGCCGAGCCGCTTTCCCCCGTCGATGAAACCCGAATCGCCATTCAGGCGCTGTATGCAGCCGAATACCGCAAGGCCGCCCGTAACGGCAAATGGATGAGCAAGGAGGAAACCGGCAAGGTCGCCCTGTTCGCCACTTTCATTGGCGGCATGATGCTGGCGGCAACTTTCCCCGCAACGCCCATCTGGGTGGTTGGCATCCTCGGCTTCGGCACGCTCGCCTCCTGCGTCTGGTCCACCAAAACCCCGCGCCGCGACATTGAAGCTAAAAAGGCCATCACGCGGGATATCGAGAATGGCACGCTGCTCGCCCGCTACCGCAAAGACCTGCTCGGCGGCCCCGAATTCACCAGCCTCAAATCAAAACTCGCCGGCCTCCGCGCCCTCACCAAATCTTTTGGCAAGGCAACGGCACCTGCAGCAGTCGAGCAGCAGAAGCCTGCAGCGAGCATAAACGCGCCGTCGTTGAAGAATTAATTTAAGCCTTACGGCTGGCGATTTGCGCGCGGGCCTTGCCGAGCCATTCGATGACGGTGCTGACGATGTCTTTAAAGTCGGCGCCGATGATCGGCTTGATGATGTAAGACGTCGCGCCGGCCTTCATCGCTTCAATCATGTAATGCGCTTCCGCCTGACTGGTCACCATGACGAAGGCGACGTCATCATATTCGCGGTCTTCGCGGAATTTCTTCATCATCGAATAGCCGCTTTGTCCCGGCAGCACCCAGTCGACAAACACCACATCATAGCGCTTCAGGTGCATCATTTTTTCGGCTTCGCCGACATTCGCCGCAACTTCAATCTCGCGGAAGCCCATGGCGGTCAGGTGCGAGCGGATGATATCGCGCATCAGCGCCTGGTCTTCAAGAACAAGAGCTGAAAGGCGGGAAGGGGTAAGGTCGGACATAGGATGCATTTCCATCAAAAAGGACCAAAAAAGGCGGACAGCAGATGCCGGACTGACCACCCAAGCCAACAAGGTATTATATCCGAATAAACGTTAATATTATTGTAAGAAGTTTAAGGCACAGTAGACCATAAGCATTCCTGTAAAAGGGCTGCGCCATAACACCTGCCCACCGGCCCTGCGCAGTCTGCCTGCTTAAACTTCGGGGACCTTTTTTGAAAATTAGCCGCCCAGTACTGCTGATTCTCCGCACGGCCGGCTGCCTTGCCCTGATGCTTGGCTTGACTGTTATGGCGGGCTGGTTGCTGAACATTCCCCTCATCGTCCAGATAAGCTCGAATTACGAGCCGATGAAATTCAACACGGCGCTGCTTTTCGCGATGCTGGGTGCGGGATTTATCGGGCTTGGCGGCCAGACGCGGCGGTTTCCTTTGTACATCGGCGTTGCTGTGGCCGCGGCTGCGCTTTTCATCTTGTCGCAGTACCTGTTCGGCGCAGACTATGGCATTGATACGCTGTTCGTGAAGCCTGCGCTGGTCAAGCGCACTGCCTATCCCGGCAGATTCTCGATCGGCACAGGATTATGTTTTGTTCTGGCGGGCTTGGGCCTTGGCTTATGCAGCCAGGCGGCGCGCTACAAAACGCAAGCGCATATCATGGCGCTTGCAACCTGCGGCAGTCTGCTGGTCGCCATCGTCCTGCCGGCGCTGCTGGGGTATATGACCGGCACCGAAGATTATTATGTCTGGGGCTTCAAGGTGGGCATGGCGCTGCACACCGCCGCCGGCTTCCTTGGCATCGGCTTTGCCCTTTTCTACGTTGTGGCGCAACAGCCGATCGCGCAGGTGGAATGGCTGCCGCTGCCGGTGTTCTGCATGCTGCTGGTCATGGCGGGCTCCTTCGCACAGGCGGCGGAAAATGACCACCGCCGCGACCTTGCCGCCGGCATCGCGGCGCAGGGTGAATCAATCGTGCGCAATACCGAGCTTTACCTTGGCGGGCTCTTCAGCGCGGTTGACCGCATGGACAGCCGGTGGGAGATAGAAAAAGGCACGCCCGAAAAAGCCTGGGAGGAGGATGCGACGGGATATCTTCAGGCCTATCCCGTTCTTTATGCCTTAAGCTGGGCCAATAAAGACCAGCGCCTGCAGGATCTCGTTTCCCTGAAGCCGCTTAAGAAAATGAAGAATTTCTACATCGCCTTCGAGCCGAACCGCCGCCGTGCCATTAACCGCGCCATCGAAACGCGCAAGCCGGAAATGACCGACGCTGTTGATCTGGTGCAGGGCGGCCGCGGCTTCGTCGCCTATAACCCGCTATATATCGACAACAAATATGCCGGCATGCTCATCTCCGCCTTTAACCTGAACGATATGTTCACCAGTCTTTTTTCCGATGACAACCGCCATGATTTTGCCATCAATGTTCTTGAAAAGGGAAAGCCGATATATACCGGCGGCGGCGAGGCCGACAAAACGGCGGCGCCCCTCGCCAGCATGGTGACGGTCAGGGTGCGCAGCAAGGAATGGCAGCTTACCATTTCACCCACGAGTTCATACATGATGGAAAATCAATCGCAGCTGCCCCGCGCGATCATGATTATCGGCCTTATCATTTCCTCGCTGATCGCGCTCAGCCTGCACTTCGGCATTCGCCAGCGGGCTTTGCGCCGCCTGTTGCGCCACTCCAGCGACCAGCTGCGCTATTTCGTCAAGCACATCCCCGTTGCCTTTGCGGTGTGTGACCGCGACATGCGCTACATGATGGTCAGCGACCGCTGGTATAGTGATTTCCGCATCAAGCAGGAAAATATTGTCGGCATGTCGCACTTTCAGGTGTTTCACAAGTCGCCGGAAAGATGGACGCAGATTTTGCTGGAATGCCTGCGCACCGGCTCGCCGTCCGAATCAGAAGACCGCATTGTGCAGTCGAACGGCAAGGCGTTGTGGCTGCACTGGAATCTGCGCCCGTGGCATGATTCAACCGGCGCTATCGGCGGTTTGCTGATGGCAACTGAAATCATTACCGACCGCAAGGAAGCAGAAGGCGCGTTGCGCGATGCGCGTGACGCGGCGGACTCTGCCAATCAGGCGAAAAGCAACTTCCTTGCCGATATGAGCCACGAAATCCGCACGCCCATGAACGCCGTCATCGGCATGACGCAGATGCTGCTGCGCACCAGCCTCGACCGCGACCAGCGGCATTATGCCGAAACGGTGGTGCAGTCGGCTGAATCTCTGATGCACATCATTACCGACATCCTCGACCTCAGCAAAATCGAGGCGGGGAAGACGGAGCTTGAAAAATATACCTTCGACCTGAAGAAGCTCTGCACCCAGATGGCAGAAATTTTCCAGCTGCAGGTGGAAATATCCCCGCAGCGCGACACCGCCGGCGATATGCGCTTTATTCTGGACTTTGATTCCCGCTGCGCCGGCTTCGTGTACGGCGACCCGCTTCGCCTCCGCCAGATCCTCAATAACCTTTGCGCCAACGCGCTGAAGTTCACCCGCAACGGTTCCGTCACGCTCAAAGTATCGCCGACCGGCCGCACGCAGGAAGTGAAGTTCTCCGTGATCGATACCGGCATCGGCATTGCGGCGGATAAGGTGGAATCCATTTTCTCCAAATTCAGCCAGGCGGACGAAACCATCAGCCGGCGCTACGGCGGCACGGGGCTTGGCCTTGCCATTTCCAGCCATCTCGTCGGCCTTATGGGTGGCGCTATTCAGGTCACCAGTGCCGAGGGCAAAGGCTCCACCTTCGCCTTCACTATTGAACTGCCGCCGGCGGAGGAAGTCTTTGACCGCGCCGCAACACCTGCAGGCGTCGAGCTGCAGTGGTTTGAAAACGCCCGCATCCTGCTGGCCGAAGACAGCGTCATCAACCAGGTAGTGATCACCAGCTTCCTGCAGCGCAGCGGCATCGCCGTGACCATCGCCAACAACGGGCGCGAGGCGGTGAAACTGGCGACGGAGCAGGAATTTGACCTGATATTGATGGACTGCAAAATGCCGCTGATGGACGGGTTTGAAGCCACGGGTGCCATTCGCGCCATGAGCGACAGCAAAAGCCAGCTGCCCATCATCGCCCTCACCGCCAATGCGCTGGCGGGTGACCGCGAAAAATGTATTGCCGCCGGCATGAATGATTATATCACCAAGCCTATCCAGCAGGACCGGTTGCTCGGTGTCATCAACGCCTGGCTGCCGGAGACCAAGAAGGGCATTGAAATTTCAGGTGCGGGCCTCGCCGCCGCCTTTGGCGATGTCGAACCGATGCAGCTGGCGCTCGGCGATATTGACCCTTGATGATGGAAGAAACCAGATCTGCGCTCGGCCCGCGATTTGATGACACGCTGGCACGATTCCTTGGCGAAACGCAGCGCCTGCTGGACGCCATCCGCATTGCCGTCGCCGAAAATGATTTTGAAACCGCCGCCAATATCGCCCATGTGGTCAAGGCCAGCACGCTGCAGTTCGGTGCGCCCAAAGTCGGCTCCCACATGGCGGGTATTCAGCGGGCGGGGGAAGAAGGCCGCGGCAATGATATTCTGCCGCTGCTCGATGCCGCGCTCAACGACTGGGAAAACTTCAAGGCCGCGCTGGCACGCCGCCCGGCTTAACCTTGTTTCTCGACATAGGCTTTGAGCGATGCCAGACCTTTGTCGAACTGGTCGTTCATCATTTTTTCGCAGTTCATAAACAAGGCAACAATTTTCGCCATGAAAGGCTGTGCGCCGAACATCGCCCAGCCGACTTCCGTGCCGCCGGCGACAGGCACCATGGTGTATTCCACGGTGTTTTCCGCCTTGAAGGGTTTATAGAAGTTGATCTTGATGGTGACGCGGCGCGCGGGTTCCACCGATAAAATTTCCTGCCGGCCGGAGCCGACATCGCGGTTGCCTTCCCAGTTATAAATTGCGCCAACGCCGGAGGCTGCGCCGCTAAAAGTGGTCTTGATATTCGGGTCCAGGGGTTCCCACGGTGACCAGTTTTTGGCTTCATGAAAATCGCTGAAGACGGCAAAAATTTTCTCAGGCTGTGCATTCACAACCGTTTTCCGCTCCATGCGGAAAGTATCCGGCTTGGTGGAGGCATAGGCGGCAAGGCCGGCGATGATGAGAGCGATAATAACAAGGGCGATGGTCATGATGAATGTCCTTCTAGCGTTTCAACGTCGCGATATAAGCGGCAAGCTGGTCGAATGTGCCGCCCCAGCCTTGCGTCATGCCGGCGTGGCCCGCGGCAAAGACACCAATTTCTTCCGGCGTTGCGTTGACGGGAATCCAGCTCAAGGACACGCGGGTTTTGTCGCCTTCATCGTCGAAAGTAAAGGTCGATAAGGTTTCCAGCGGCCACTGCGGCACAAAGGGGTGGCGCGTCATGCCGCCCTTGGCGTCGGAGAAAGAAACAACCGTCACCAGCCGTTCCGGCTTGACGACTTCAAGATATTTCCACTTGCCCCACATCTCCGCGCCATCCGGCATTTTCATGGCATAGAGGAAAGTGCCACCGGGGCGCAGGTCATTGTCGGCATGGGGAATTTCTGTGCCCTTCGGTCCCCACCATTTTTTCAGCTCGGACGTTTCCGTCCAGGCGCGGAAAACGACATCGCGCGGCGCATCAATCACGCGCGCGTAATCAAACGGGTCGGTCAGGGCAATTTTCAGGTCGTCATCGGCCATCGGCAGGTCTCCTCTGCGGCAAATATAACCGTTTTGGCAATCTGCGTCAGGTATTATTTTGCCGGTTTTGCATCGCCGCAGTAATGGCGCAAGGCCTGCCATTCCTGTTCCGTAAACATCTGCTTCACGGGCCCGGGCGGCAGGTGCGGGGGGTTTTTGACCAGCTCTTCATGCATCAGCTGCAGGCGGTGGTCGGTGTTGGGGTGGGTCAGCAACCATTCGGGAATTTCTTTTTCCAGCATCAGGTCCGGCATCAGCTTCAAAAAATCGCCAAGATAAGTCGGGGGTATGCCGTTGCGGATCAGCGCCTGCATACCATAGGCATCCGCCTGCGCTTCGAAGGCGCGGTTGCTGCCCATCTGCGCCAGCTGGTCTGCGGCATTGGCGGCGTCGGTCGCAAAGCCGCTGTTGCCGGTGGCGATGGTCAGCAGAATTCTGGCACCAAGGGCGGAAACGATACTGCGGAGCGGGTGGCGGTAATAGGCATGGCCCGTTTCATGCGCCAGCACCGCCGTTAATTGCCCCTGGTCTTTCACCAGCTTCAGCAGGGCAGAATAAATCACCATGTTATTGCCGGGCGCTGTCAGGGCATTGACTTCGTCCTCCTCCGCCACATACACATGAAAATCACCGTGCCGTTTATCAAGCGCCTTCAATACGCGCTGCAACCCTGCATCGGCAATGGCGTTGGGCTTGCAGGCATGGCCTTCGGTGAGGGCATTGGCGGAATAGGTGCCAAGCGTTTCTTCCCAGCTGCGCGGCACGGCCCTTGCCACTTCATCCAGCATCACCGGCGAATAAAAAATAATGGAGGCGACCAGCGCGCAGCAGGCAACACCGACACCAAGCCAGAAACCAAAGCCCTTCGCCGGCTGCATGTGCTTGTGGTGTTGCAGCAGCGGCGCAATGGCCCGCTGCCAGGCATCTTCCGCCAGCACCAGCCGGCAGTCAGGCTCCAGCCGGCAGCCGAGCATGCCCTGCAGCCCGCCGCCGGGTGTGGAAATGATATAAAGGCTTTCGGCCGGCCAGTCTTTTAACGGTACGCGTGTCTCAAGGTTCAGCAGGCGCAGGTACTTGTTATCCG